>CADECN010000114.1 GCA_902825785.1 uncultured Hyphomicrobium sp.
GCTGTTATGTGAAACAGCACGAGCCGACCTTCGCCGCGTTTGGTGGCCGTGACAAGTGGCGTCCCATCCTTGAGCCGGGCCCAGATATCAACCTCGGGTGTCAGCCGGCCCGGATCAGCGAGAACCTGCCTGCTGACGGTAACGTCCGAAGGAATTGCCAGCCCCGCGAATGGACTTGAATCATCGAAAGGCGCGAGCGGTTGCGGCGACGACCACGACAGCGCTCCGCCCAACGAGCGACCTCCAGATCGTAGCGGCACGGGCAGGAGGTTATCTCCAGCTTTTTCGAGGCGCGGACCCGCAAAGCGAACGAGCAACCCGCCACGCTTTACGAAGCCATCGACCTTTTTTGCAGCGTCGCCGGTGAGCGTCCCGATATCCGCGAGCATCATGACGGATGCGTTTTGGCGCAGCACCTGATCCAACCCTTGCGCGAGATTGGAATCCCTCGCGAGCACGACGTCGGAATAGGGCGCTAGCGCTTTCTGAATATAGTAGAGTGGCGCCAGAAGCGGTTGTGCCTGTTCCCGGCTTTCGCCTGAAATCAGACCGACGCGGTGCCACTGCGTGGCCGCGTCGATGAGGCTCACGGCACCGGCCGATCTGTCGTTGGAGATCTCAATGCGGGCGACCTGGTTGCGCAGCTCCAGGGGAAGATTGAATACCGCCGTGGTCGACGTCTGCCCCGGATCAATCCGGTAAAGCGCTTCCCCGATACGTTCACCGCGCGCAGACATGGCGTGGATCACGCCTTCCCGTCCCGCGCCGGAGGCTGACATGATGCGGGCTTCAAGACGTCCCTTCTCGCCGTTCTGCGCGGTAATACCGAGCGCTCCCTGCGAACCGGTTTCGTCGATCACCGCAACGCTTCCGCCACCTGCGATTTTAATAAGGCGCTGGGCAATTGTCGCCGCATCCTGATGGTGGTCGATCCCATCATGCAGCCAGACGACGCTCGCAGTTGCTGCGCCAGCAGAGGTGAGCGCGGTTTCCAACGCCCCAACCGCCGCCGCGCGATCGGGTGCAAAAGGTTGCGGCACGATCGCAGCAGCTGTGCTGCGTGCTTCGGCCGGCGGCTCGATCTTGAATGCGGGGAGCTTGCTCGCGGCCGCGGTCTCCGCCACGACCACCGGTCTGCGCTCGCTTTCGGCCTCCGTGATCAAGCGTTCCAGCATGCTTGCGCGCGCCGGCCAGCGCGAGGCTGCCGCCCACCCGTTGTCCACGAGCAGAACGACGGGACCGGTTCCCTTGATGCCCTTTTCGTTCGAAGGATTGAGCACGGGCTCAGCAAGAGCGAGGATGATGAGCGTCGCCGCCAGCAGGCGGATCAGCGTTAGCCACCACGGTGTCTTGTCAGCGCTCTTCTCGTCGGTTTCGATGCCGACCAGAATACGCGTTGGCGGAAACTCGACCTGTGTCGGGCGCGGCGGAACGGCGCGCAACAGCCAATAGATGATCGGCAGCGTCGCGAGCGCACCAAGCAGCCAGGGATTGAGAAAGGCGAGCGCACCAATGCTCATGTTGCCCTCTCGGTGACATCGGAACTCGCAGCCATCCAGCGGTAACCGCCGTTGGTGCCTTCCAGACGCATCAGCAGTGAAAGCAAAGGTTCCGACGCGGGCCGATCGGTATGGTGGACCAGGAAAGACCAACCGAAGCGTCTTGCGATCTCGGCCACCTCGGCACGGTGCGCTTCAAAACGCGCCTTGTATCGCGGTCGCAAGGCTTCAACGCGGTCGGCAACCCAGCGTTCCCGTCCGGAAGCCGAGAAGAACTCGGTGCGCCCTTGGTACGGCAGCGTTTCCTCGGCCGGATCGAGGACTTGCACAAGATGTCCGCCGACGCCGCTTGCCGCGTACATTTCCAAGCGCTCCCGTATCGCCTGTGGCGGGGCTAGGAAGTCGCTGAACATGATGAGGCCGGAAAACCGATTGAGGACCGCTTTCGGCGGACGGCTCTTTTGAACAGCATCGCCGTTGGTCGCAGCGATGATCGCCTCCGCGATCCGCGTCGCCGTGTTCCGGTTCGCACTTGGCTGCGTCCGTCCCAGGTAAGCCACGCGCTCTCCGCCGCGCACGATCAATTCCGCCGAAGCAAGCATGAGCACCAGAACCCGGTCGCGCTTGGAGATCGGGGCAAGATGGCTTTTGAACGACATCGAGGGCGACAAGTCGGGCCACAGATAGAGTGTGTGCGCTGCTTCCCATTCGCGCTCCCGCACGAACAGATGGTCGGAGGCCGCGGATCGCCGCCAGTCGACAAGCTGAGCGCCTTCTCCAGCCTGATATGGACGATATTGCCAAAACGTCTCGCCCGTGCCGGCTCGCCGCCGGCCGTGTATGCCGTGCGCTACGGTCGACGCGATGCGATCGGCCTCCATGACAAGTTCCGGCATACGCTCGACGAGTGAAACGGCCTCGTTCTCGAGAGCGAGCACGCGCCGCCGTTCGCTCGTCGCGCCTGAACGCTGCCCTTCGGGCCTTGCCATCCCGCGCTACTCCACCGCTTCCGCGAGGCGCTTGATGATCTTTGTGAGGTCTTCGCCCTCAGCGCGTGCCGCGAACGACAATGCCATACGGTGCTTCAGTACCGGTTCGGCAAGCGCCAGCACGTCGTCAACTGAGGGCGCGAGGCGGCCGTCGATCAAGGCTTTCGCACGCACCGCCAGCATCAATGCTTGGCTAGCGCGCGGTCCCGGACCCCAAGCGACAAAGCGGTCTGTTTCGATATTCGCGCCGGTGCCGGGCCGAGCCGAACGGACGAGTTTGAGGATCGCCTCGACAACTTTGTCTGGAACCGGAATCTGCCGCACCAGGCGCTGCGTTGCCATGAGGTCGAGCGCCGAAAGCACTGGCTCGGCCTTCGCTTGGTCAGTGCCTGTCGTTGCGTAGAGCATACGCCGTTCGGCCGCGAGATCCGGATAGCTGACGTCGATCTGCAGCAGGAAGCGGTCGAGTTGCGCTTCGGGAAGCGGATACGTGCCTTCTTGTTCGAGCGGGTTCTGCGTTGCAAGAACGTGGAAGGGCGAAGGTGTGTCATGCCGCTGACCGGCGACGGTGACATGATGCTCCTGCATCGCCTGCAGAAGGGCCGACTGCGTCTTCGGCGAGGCGCGGTTGATTTCGTCGGCCATCAAGAGCTGCGTGAAGATCGGACCTTTGATGAAACGAAAAGACCGGCTGCGTCCGGGCTCATCTTCCAAAACCTCCGAACCGATGATGTCGGACGGCATCAAGTCGGGCGTGAACTGGATACGCTTGGCGTCGAGCCCCAGCACCTTGCCGAGGGTTTCGACCAGCAATGTTTTGGCCAGGCCCGGAACGCCGATCAGGAGCGCATGGCCCCCTGATAGAATTGTGATGAGGGTGCGCTCGATCACTTCGTCCTGACCGAAGATCACGCAGGCGGCCGCCTTGTGCGCTCGTTGGACGCGCTCGGCGGCGGCTTCGAGACGTGGAACGATATCGGTCTGGGTATCGACGACAGTGCTCATGGCTGCTCGGGGCCTCGCTCGAAACCGAAATTGTCATTTATTGCCAAGACCAAGCGGGTTTAGTCTCGGATTTAGCGAAGGTTAGACGATCCCGCCCAGCCTTGCCAGGGTCAAGTGAATGTTACGTTAGATAGACGCCCCATTCGGTCTCAACCTCTCGGTTAGTCAATGAGCGAAGAACCGGACAAACACCAACGCTCTCAATCATTGGAACCGCGCGAGACGACGGCCGGAGGAAATGCGTCGCTCGAGGCATTGATGCAAGCAGCAAACGCCGGCAGCGACGTTTCATCGGGACATCGTCCCGTCGAAAATTGGAACCCGCCTTACTGTGGTGACATCGGGATGCGCATCGCGGGCGACGGCACATGGTTTTACCAGAACGGCCCGATTGGCCGTCACGCGCTCGTAAAGCTATTTGCTGGCATTCTACGCAAGGACGTCGACGGCAAAACCTACCTGGTAACGCCTGTTGAGAAAGTTCTGGTTACCGTGGCTGATGCTCCTTTCCTTGCGGTCGAAATGGCGGCGACGGGATCGGGCCCGGAGCAGTCGCTGACTTTCCGAACCAATCTCGACGACGTAGTCACTGTCGATGCACGCCACCCGCTCCGTTTCGAACGGCAAGCCTCCAGCGGCGGCATGAAGCCGTACGTCCTGGTGCGCGGTCGCCTCGAAGCGCTCGCGACGCGCGCCGTCTACGCTGAACTCGTGGCGCTCGCAGAACCGCGCGGGGAAGGGCAGTCGGCGTTGGGAGTATGGAGCGGCGGCATCTGGTGGAAACTGACGGACGAGGGCGTGACGTGAACTGGCTTGAACCGTGGTATCCGGCATCGGACAACGATCGAGGGTTAGAGATTCAACTTCGCATCGAGGCGTCTGACCGCCACGTTTTGCACGGTCTGCCCGTGACGGTGGTTGCGCGCCGGTCCGATACCGACGATGCGCTATTCGCTCTGCCCGACGGCAGGGTCGCAGAAGTTCATCTTACCTGGCGATCAAGTACAGAACCCGACCCACGCTGGCCATCGACAGTCATCTTTGCCTCGATCGACGAATGGGCCATCAAGTCCATGCTGCCCTTGCACCAAGAGCTTTCGGACATGGAATAAGCGATGGCAAAGACCCGATATAAATCGGTCGACGATTACATCGCCGCGCAGCCGCTTGTGAACCAAGCTGTGCTGATCCGCGTCCGCGCAATAATCTCAAAAGCGCTTCCAAAAGCACAAGAGGTCATTTCCTACCAGATACCCGCCTACCGCCAGTTTGGTCGACCCGTGATCTTTTTTGCGGCTTGGAAAGAGCACTACTCGATTTACCCGGCCACGGGAAACGCCGTTGCCGTCCTTAAGGAAGAGTTGTCGGGCTACGAGGTGAGCAAAGGCACGATCCGGTTTTCGTTGTCCAAACGGGTGCCGGCACGCCTGATCCAACGCTTTGCCCGGCTTAGGGCTCAAGAGGCCGCCGAACAGACGGCAAATGCCAAGGCCCCCAAGTTGCTGCGGCGGAGGCATAAACAAGCTAGAAAGATCGCTAGCAGGGTGGTTCGCAAGGCCGTCTAGCGTTCTTGCAAAAGTTGCGAGCACATGCTGCGTTCAGGAACTGTTCAAATTCGCAGGCGTTCTATCTAGTCCCTGGGTAGGGAGACGACCGCCATGAAAATGAAACTTGGCTTGCTTGCCGCTTTGGCGACGATTGGCTTTGCACCGGTCGCGCACGCCGCAGATCTCGACGATCGCTATTACTACGACCGCTCGGGATACAGCGATCGCGGGTACGATGACGACGTATACGAAGAAAGCCGTTCCGTCGTTGTGCGGCGGCGCCCGGTACGCGTCATCGAGGACGACTATTACGACGATGACGCGCCCGAGGTTATCTACTACAGCGATACCAGCCCACGCTATCCATACGCCTATGGAATTCGGCCCTATCGCTTCGGACACGGGTACCGCTACGAACCACGTCATAATCATTATCGGCATCGCGATACGTGGCAGGCGCGCGGCCGCTGGTAGGCAAGGGCTGATGCTGAACAACGAGTTGCGGTCCGCCGCTTAGGCTTGGCGGCCCGCAAGCGAGGACAGTCGCGCGTTCTCTGCTTCGAGTAAGGCAATGCGCTGGCGTAGATCGTTGACGACCGATTCGACGTCTGCTGCCGGCAGCAGCTGCGGAATGTGCTGCGGGCAGTTCCGGTCCCAGGCCGCAATCTCGAATACTATGCAGCGCTCCGGCGCGCTACTTGTGACGCGACTTAGCTGCTCCAGAAGCTCTGCATCGTCCTCGACGACGCGGGCGCGCCCCCACAGCTTGATCCGTATGCGGCGCGCATAATCCATAAGAAAAATGAACGCGCGCGGGTTTTCCGCCAAATTGCCGAGAGTGATGTACTGCTTGTTACCGCCGTAGTCAGCGAAGCCAAGCGTCCTGCTGTCAAGCGGCACCAGAAACCCCGGTGGTCCGCCGCGGTGCTGGATGTAGGGTTGCCCTTCCGCGCTTGCAGTGCCGAGATAGAAAGACCGCATCGTTGCAATGAAGCGCTCCAGGTCGGGAGTAACCGTATCCGGCCAGCCGGTCGCGTCTTCCTTGCGTTGGTACTGCCCGCGCGAGCCGCGCTTTTCCTGCTCGTCTTTGACCCGAGCCGTGAAGGGAACATTGCCGCCAGCGGTACTCATGCGGCGTGCGCGCTTGCAAGCCGGGGCACGGGTATCGCGCCCGGAAGTGCCATTACGCGATCCAACCAATTGCAGACGCTGGGATAAGGCTCAAGTGAAATGCCACCTTCGTTGCTGAGCGCCACATATGGCATGCACGCGATGTCCGCAATTGTCGGACGATCGAGCGCCAGCCATTGCCGGTTCGCAAGATGTGCGTTCATCAAGCCGAGAACGCGTGCAGCTTTTTGCCGTGCCAATCCAGCATCCAGCTTTGCGCCGAACTGATCATGTACGCGGGCGTCAGCCGGACCGCGAGCGATCTCGTTTTCGGCGACCGCCAACCAGGACATCACCGACGCGAGACCTTGTGGATCGATTGGAAGCCACTGTTCGCCACCCCACTTGCGCGCGATGTAGGCGAGAATGGTCTGACTGTCGCGCAAGACGACATCGCCGTCTACAAATACAGGGATTTCACCGAATGGGTTGAGGTCAATCAGAGGCGACCTCTTGTGCTCACCGCCCAGGAAATCGATGTCTTCGATTTGCAACGGGACGCCGAGCAATGCCGATAGCAAGCGCACCTTGTAGCAGTTTCCCGACCGGTCGAGATTGTAGAGCTTTGGCATTTGGAACGCGCTCCTCTTGGTGAATACACCTCAATGAAGCACGCTGGACGAAGCTGTGGCAGTTGGTAAAATTGGCAATCATTATTCCAAATTTAGCGAGAGTTCGTGGATCGATTGCGGGCTATCGAAACGTTTGTTGCGGTGGCGAAGGGCGGCAGCCTTTCCGCCGCCAGTCGACGTCTTGGCGTGCCGCTCACGACGGTCAGCCGCCAACTTGCGGCGCTTGAGGATCATTTAGGCGCCAGCCTGATCGCCCGTACGACGCGCCGCCTCGCATTAACCTCGGCTGGCCGAAGCTATCTCGAAGCCTGCGAACGCCTGCTTGCGGACTTGGAGGCAGCAGACGCGAGTGCCAGTGGAAGAGAGGGTGGTCATAGGATTGGCGGTGAGGTTGTCGTAACGGCGCCTGTCGTCTTCGGGCGCTTGCACGTTTTGCCCATACTGATCCGATTCCTGGAGCAGTTCCCAAAGATTGACGCGCGCGTGATGTTCGTGGATCGGGTCATTGATCTTGCGGGTGAGGGTGTCGACATCGCGGTCCGTGTTGGCGAGCTCCCGAGCTCATCGTTGGTGGCGACGAGAGTTGACGGTTTGCGTCTCCTAACCTGCGCGGCGCCGCGCTATTTGCGGGGTCATTCAACGCCGGCTAGGCCATCGGCGCTCACCGCGCATGACTGCATTGCCTTCGCAACAATGCCCGGTGGCGTGCGTTGGGTTTTTTCGAGCAAAGAGCATGGGAGAAGCGCTGTACGCGTAGCGGCGCGCTTGTCGGTCAACACAGCGGAGGCCGCCGTCGATGCCGCCGTATCGGGGCTCGGCATCACTCGTGTGCTCTCCTACCAAGCCGAGCACGCGATCGCGCGACGAAAGTTAGTTCCCATTCTCGACGAATTCGACGACACGGTCGTTCCGGTTCACGTCGTGCACCGTTCAACGCGGCAGCCGAAACCGCAGGCACGCCGCCTGATCGACTATATGACCGCGGAACTCCGCGCGCGCCTCAGCGGACCTAACAAACTGCCTCGACGGTAGGCCGCGGCAAGCCTCAGTGAACCTTGAACTCCGCACCGATAAGGCGCAGTTCGGCAGGTCGAATGAGTTGCGAGTGCGCCACGGTCACTTTGAAAAGCTTTCCCTCGAGCCGGGCCGTCCAGAACTCCAGAAATCCTTTGAGCTTCGGAAAGCGTGGCGCGAGATCGTAATCCTGCCAGATATAGCTCTGCAGAAGAGCGGGATAGTCCGGCATGCGATAAAGGATTTCCGCCGTTGTTAGGCTGAAACCGGCAAGTTGCGCGCGAAACCCCTCATCGCTTTGGCACTTCCTTTCGGTCACCTGTCATCTCCCCTTCTGTGGTCGACTACAGCCCCCAAAACATTCGAAATGGTATTTGAGAATCGCCTCTTGTCCATGTCCATTGTGTGTGCACGCTGCCTCGTTGGCAGCCGCTGCCGCCGAGTGCTCGACGGCGTTAACCTCTCTGATGTCTGCTCCTGACACACCATGCTTGAGACCGCGCTCACGAGCTTCACGACGTTTTTCGCGACCATCGGGCCAATCGAAGCCGCGGTGCTTTTCGCGACGCTCACGTCACGAATGTCGCGGGCGGAGCGTACGCAGATCGCGCTCCGAGCCTCTCTGATCGCGTCCCTGATACTGACGTTCTTCACGCTGATGGGCGGCCCAATCCTGCGGCAGCTGGGCGTGTCGATCGCCGCGCTGCAGACGGCGGGCGGGATCGTGCTTCTCGTCATCGCGCTCGACATGATCTTTGCTCGCCCTGGCGGCGCGATAAAACTCACGCCACCCGAAGATGCGGAAGCACACACCCGCGACGATGTCGCGGTCTTCCCAATGGCGACGCCGTTGCTCGCAGGTCCCGGTGCGATGAGCGCCGGAATCCTGCTTGCAGCCAACGCCCATGGCGAGCCGGCCGGGCTTGCAATCGTTATGCTGGCGCTCGCCGCCGTCATGTTGGTCACGCTCGCGCTTCTCGTGCTCGCGCAGGAGCTGAACGCGTTTTTGAGTCTGACAGCGCAGCGCGTGCTCATTCGCGTGTTCGGTATTCTGCTGTCAGCCATCGCCGTGCAGTCGATCTTTGATGGCATCGCCGCGTCAGGCGTCATGGGTGCGGCGCGCTAGGACGCTTCAAACAAAAGCGTCGTCGGCGGACGCGCGTTAGCGGCTTGTTTACGGCTGCCTGTTTCAATCCGAAACACTCACGAGCCCCCGCGTAAGCGTTGCGTACAGTCGAAAGCGTACCACCCATGTTTGCGTTGAATCCCGGCATGATGCCGGCAATTGCCGACGTACTGCGCCCTGTCATGCTGGCAGCCGCTCTGGCTTTGGCCGGATGCGCGAGCCAAACGAGCAGCTATCAAACCGTCGCGAATGCACCCGCGACGCGTGTTGCCGGCTACGCGTCAAACGCTGTCGAAGATGACGGCCTGCCCGCCCAGCCGCCGCCGCCAAGTCGCATCCGCGACCTGCCTGACGATCCCAGCGAGCCCTACAGCCGTAACTACGGTGGTCCGCACCGGGCAGCGTCGGGGACGGGATCAGCTCAAGTCTCTGAGTACAAGACCGGTCCCTCTATTCCAGACGACCTCCCTCCCGCGTTTCGCAGCCAACTGGTGGCCGCAATCGGAACGATCGAGTAAGGACGCGTGCGATTTTTTCGCTCAGGGTGCGACGGTTTTGGCCGCCTCGCGCGTTTCCCGTTTAGAGAGCCCATATAACGCTGGGTTCGCGTTAATCGCCGTTTGAGAGATGACGGCGTGCAAGGGAGACGAAAGCAATGAAAAGATTGCTGGGAACAGTCGCCGCGATTGTGACGGCTGCTGCGCTGCAAATGTCGATGGCGAGCGCGCCAGCGCTCGCCGCACCGGGCCAGGCAACTGGATTGAAAGGTCTGAGCGGCTCACCGGGTGTCAGCCAGCGCATTGAAGTTGGTCGGCGGTTCGGCGGCGGCGGCCCTCGTTTTGGCATGCGCTCGTTTGGCGGCAAGAGCTTCGGTCACCGACGCTTCGGCGGTATCCGCGGCGGCAACTTTAGCCGTCACGCCTACGGCGGCGGTTGGCGACCTGGCCGCCATCGCCATCATCGTAGATTCTGGTACGGCTCGGCGTTTGCTGCCGTGCCGTATTACTACGGCGATTATTATAGTGACTACGGATACGGTTACGGCAACTGCCAATACCTGAAGCGCCGCGCGATTCGCACGGGCAGCTCGTATTGGTGGCGTCGCTATGAGGATTGCAAGTACAGCTACTAACTGCTTTGCATCGGACTCATGGTCAAACACCGACCTGAGACAGCGGGGACGAACTAGCCTCGTCCCCGCTCCATTTTTTATATTGTTGGTGTGTGCCACACTGGCTTTTGTCGGCAACTCGCGCCAGCCAGAACAGTAAGCCATGACAGATGCG
>CADECN010000115.1:0-3992 GCA_902825785.1 uncultured Hyphomicrobium sp.
GCCGTCGCGAACAGGATCAGGCCCCGACGCATCCGCGTTCCGACGAATGTTCGGCCAGTGGCTCGATGCACGCGTCGGCGCCGCTCTCGTGGTTGTTGGATTTTTTCTTCAAGCGACCGGTACTGTCGGAACTTCAACGCTCAACACGCCAGCCGTTTTTGTGTTGCTCGGTCTAGCACTTGCAGCTTCCTATTATGGGCTTATGCGGGATCTGATCATCGAGGATTTGGTTGCGTCCCATGAGCGTGATCTACCCGTTCCGGTTACACCTTTGACACCTATGAAGCTCGTCCCGCCCGTGGCGGTGATTGCGGAAGAGCCCAAGGACAGAATTGAAGCCTCCTCGGGTTGAACAGACGAACTCAATCTCTGAGGTGATCCAAAGCGCGTCCATGAGCGTTAGGGACGGAGCGCAATGAGGTCGCCCGTGAACTACGCCCTTGCCTACCTCCTGACTTTCATCCTATTCGCCGCGGCCGATATCACGTGGCTGATGACCATGGGCGCTCGACTTTATAAACAAACCCTGGGAGACATTCTGCTTCCGGGCGTAAATTTCGCACCGGCTGTCGCTTTCTATCTGATGTACCCCGCCGGTCTCGTTATTTTCGCGATCGTTCCGGCCCTCAAATCAGGCTCCGTGTCTTTCGCGCTGATGTACGGCGCTCTGTTCGGCTTTTTCGCATACGGTACGTACGAACTGACCAACTATGCCACGCTGCGCAACTGGACGCTTCAAATCACAATTATTGATATTGTCTACGGCGCCATAGTTTCCGGCGCGGTCGCCGCCGCCGTAACTGCCCTTCTTATCAGCTGGCGAGGAGCCTAAGCGTCGGCAGGCCTAAGTACGTAGTGGCTGACGCCCCATTCGCGACCTTCGTCAAATCCGAACAGACCCGACGTGGCGAGAAAGAAGAAACGCCACCGACGCAGCCAACGTGATGCATCGGCGCCATAGGTCTGCGTGAGCACCCGCTCCACATCAGCGCATCTCGCATCAAGGTTTGCCAACCAATCGTCTGCTGTCCTCGCATAATGCGTGCCTTCCCAAAACCACTCCTGCTCCACGCCAAATAGATCAGTAAAACCGCGGATCAGCGACCGGCTTGGCATGCAACCACCGGTAAAAAAGTGCTGCGCGATCCAGTCATTCTTGTCGGCGTGATCGAAACGGTAAGGGGTGGTGCGGTGAGTGAACACATGCACGAACATCCGGCCGCTTGGTGCCGTCCACCTGCGGCAGCGGCGTAACAATTCGCGCCAGTTGGCCATGTGCTCGAACATTTCGACCGAGACGATTCGGTCGAACTGTCGTTCGATCGTGAAATGGTTCATGTCGGCGGTGCGCACCTCGATATTGCGCAAGCCCTCATCAAGGGCGCGCATTTCTATGAATGCTCGCTGCGAAACAGAATTTGAGACGGCAAGAATTCGAGAAGATGGGTACGTCCGCGCCATCCAAAGTGAGAGAGAGCCCCAGCCGCAGCCGAGCTCAAGGATAGTCTGGCCGTCGCTTAGCCCTGCATGATCTGCGGTCAACGCCAGCGCGCGTTCCTCAGCATCGGCGAGCGTAGCGTTCGGGCTGTCGTAAAAGCAGCAGGAGTACTTTCGTTGCGGACCAAGAACGTGCTCGAAAAACGACGCGGGCACTTCATAATGTTGTTCGTTTGCAGCTTTCGCGTGGACGGCAATTGGCAGGTGAATTAGTTCGCTTGCGAAGCGGCGGGTCGCATCCACGTCGGCCTTCGCAAGTTGCCGGCTCGTCCGCCCTACAAGCGCCTCCACGCCACGCCTGACAACCGAATCGGGAAGCGGCGCACGCTCCGCGAGTTCGTAAGCCATTTGCCGGAACATCATATCTGACTTCGGCCCTCGCACTGCCGCGGCGGAAAAGGAAAGAAGACGCTCGTGCGTGCCTGATAGGCTCTGTAGGCGTTTCCTCGCGAGCGTAGCATGTGCTCTTCAAGTGGCGGAACACCAGAGACATACCGCAAAAGCCAGTAGATGCAGAGCGGCCCGGCCAAGGCGATCCAACCTAACGGGTATCTTCCCGCAAGATCGATGGCGATCACCGGATATGCCAGCCAAGCCAAACATTCAAAAAAATAGTTCGGGTGGCGCGACCATCGCCAAAGGCCAGTATCGCAGACCTTGCCGCGATTGGCGGGGTCTACGCGAAATCGGCGCAGCTGCGAGTCCGCCATGGTCCCCCCGGCAATAGCCAGCGTGAGCCCAACAACACCGAGCCAGTCCTGCAACCGCAACTCGGGAGAAGGATTGTGTGCGGCCAACAGAACCGAAACCGCCAAAGGTATTGTCACGAGCGCTTGTTTCTGAAGAAGCCAGAACATTTGCCGGCGCGCGTCCGACCCCCACTCCCGGATCAGTTGAGCGTAACGTGGATCATCGCTGATGCCAGTCGTCCTGATCCCGATGTGAAGTCCAAGGCGAAGCGACCATGCGAGTATCAGACCAGCAACGAGCAATTGCCGCCGACCGGTGTGGCTCGAAGCAAGCGGAGCGAGAGCGGAGACGCTCCCCACAAGGCCGAGGCCGAATGTCCAAACCGTGTCCACCCATCCGGAATTTCTCGTCCGTTGCTGGATATTCCACGCGCCAGCCATTATTGCCGATAGAGTAACCGCCTGGAGCAGTGCCGCGACGAGAAACGTCGAGAAGGCCATCGGCGCTCACATTCGGACGAAGGGTTGCAAAATGCGTCCGAGAAATCCAAGCAACTGCAACTGGCCTTCCATCGCGACCAGGCAGATGCACTCCCCATCTGGCTCCACCACCGGCTGATGCTCAATCGTGCCGTCGGCCTCTTCGAAATCTCCTGCGCCGAACACCCCGCCTTGATGCGCGAAAGCGCCCTGAAGAATGAGGGTGAGCTCTGTGCCCGTATGCGTATGATGAGGCAGGCTCGTGCCAGGTGCCGCCTTCAGCATGAAGACACGGGCGCCATGGTCAGCCGGCACTGATACCGATCGCCAGTGCACACCCGGACCGACCCACCGCCACGGTCCAAGCTCATACCCCGAAAGCGTCCGGAGCCCGAACGGGTGACCACTAGTCTTTTCCGGTGCTGGGCTTGCGGCCAAGCCCTCTATTTGCGCCAGCACTTTTTGCAGAGCATTTATCTCGAGCGGCGCGGGATCCGCAGCCTCCAATATCGAACCACCTAAGTGATCGGAAGTTGCAAGCACTCTCGAGCAGGACGCGCAGACCTCGATATGAGCCGAGACCAGCACCCGCCGGCCCACGTCGAGAGTGCCGCGAATATACGACGCGAGTGTCTCATCTTTCGGATGAAAGCGAATTTTGGTCATTGGTCGTCCAGCAAGTCGCGGAGCCTCTGCATGGCGAGCCGTACACGAGATTTCACGGTACCGAGTGGAATGCCCAACTGTTGGGCGATCTCTGCGTGTGGCTTGTCTTCGAAAAACGAGAGCCGTATCACCAGCAACTGTTCGGGACGGAGTGCCGCAATCGCGGCACGCACGCGTCCCTCGGTGTCACGTGCGGACAGTATGGAATCTGGCAGCGGAACATCGTCCGGTGGAGTCCCGATAGCTACGGATGCCGCTAAGCGGCGGTCGCGTCTTAGCTCATCGAGATGCAAGTTCTTCGCTATGCGGTAGACCCATCCGGATGCATTCGCGCCCGCTGGGTCGAACAGCTGCGCCTTCGTCCAGACGGCGAGCATCGTATCTTGGGCGATTTCTTCGGCACGGGCCGGTGGGGCGCCCATCTGCATCATGAGTGACTTGATGCGTGGGGCAAAGAATTCAAACAAGCGGACGAATGCGGCCTTGTCCCGATCGCGCGCGATGGACGTGATCAGTTCGGTGAGCTCTCTTGGCGTAAAGCCCCGGTTTTGTTGGCTAGCCGTCACGGAGCTCCGAGTATTTCTGAACATCGACAAACAGCGCGTCGTGCCGCGGCGGCTCGTTGCTCGATAGGCAGGCAGCGCCGCGCGGCATGATCTT
>CADECN010000115.1:4002-9994 GCA_902825785.1 uncultured Hyphomicrobium sp.
AACGTTTCGCACCGGTCAATAGATCACTATGAACATGTGATCTAAACGCCGACGCCGGTCGTTACGCTGCACAGGTTGCTTTGCCGTGTGCTTTATGGACGACTTTCCAGCTCCTGGTCTCCAGATTGCCGTAGTTGGCTCTGGCATTTCCGGGCTTTCCGCAGCGTGGCTGCTGAGCAGCCGGCACGACGTGACCCTGTTTGAGACGACGCATCGGCTTGGAGGCCACTCCAACACGGTCACGGTGGACACCCCCGGCGGGGTGACGAACGTCGACACGGGGTTCATTGCTTTCAATCAGCAGACCTATCCCAATCTGGTTGAATTGTTCTCGCATCTTGGTGTCACGACTTCCGAAACAACGATGTCGTTCTCCGTTTCCAGGCATGGCGGCAACCTGGAATATGCCGGAACGAGTCTTGCCGCGCTGTTCGCGCAGCCTCTCAACGCTGTTCGTCCCGGGTTCTGGTCGATGCTGCGCGATCTGCGCCGGTTCTACGCAACGGCTCCGCAAGACCTCGGTGAGCTTTCCATCCGGCCCGAAACGCTAGGTGAGTATCTCGATCGGCGTGGCTACGGAATCCGATTTCGTGACGACCACCTGCTGCCGATGGCAGCTGCTATTTGGTCGGCGTCGACTGATGCGATGCTCGACTACCCAGCTGCGTCGTTCATTCGCTTCTACGAAAACCACGGACTTTTGAAGCTCCATGCTCGTCCACCATGGCATACGGTCGTCGGTGGCAGCAAGGAGTACGTCCGCGAGCTGGCACGTCCCCTTGCCGGCCGGATCCGCAGTGGAACGAAAGTGGTTGAGATAAGCCGCGGCACGCGCGGCGCGTCTGTCCGTACCGCGGACGGGAGTTCGAGCCGCTTTGATCATGTCGTTATTGCAGCGCACGCCGATGACGCCCTGGCCTTGCTGACGGATGCAACCGATCAGGAGCGGCGCTTGCTCGGCGCGTTTCGTTACACGCGAAACCGAACCGTCCTTCACACCGACACGACATGCATGCCGCTGCGGCGCGGCGTGTGGTCGAGCTGGAACTACATTGAAAATAATGGCGACGCGCACGTGACGTATTGGATGAACCGTCTGCAACGACTTTCGACCACGACTGAGTTGTTCGTAACCATCAATCCGCCGACGCCCCCGACGTCCGGGTCAGTACTTCACGCAGAGGAATATACTCACCCGATTTTTGACGCAGGCGCCGTCTTGGCGCAACAAGATCTCTGGTCGCTGCAGGGCAAGCGCCGCACGTGGTACTGCGGTGCGTATTTCGGCGCTGGGTTTCACGAAGACGGTCTTCAGGCGGGGTTGGCTGTCGCCGAGGATCTTGGTGGCGTGATGCGGCCGTGGAAAGTTCGAAACGACTCAGGGCGGATTGTCCGCCGCCAACCAGCCAGACCGGCGGATTTGAGGGCGGTGTCATGACGCTGCGCTCCAGCATATACAGCGGCTCGGTTACGCACAGTCGCAGCGCGCCCCGGTCGCACCGCTTCAGCTATCGCGTCTGGTGGATGCTAATCGATATCGACGAATTGGATGAACTCGATCGCTCGTTGCGTCTGTTCGCATACAATCGGTTCAACCTCTTCTCTATCCACGACCGCGACTTCGGCCGGGGCGACGGAGCATTGCGCACCTATATCAAAGACCGCCTCGCTGCCGCCGGGCTTACACACGCTGGCGCGCGCATCGAGCTTCTGACAATGCCCCGCATGTGCGGCTATGCCTTCAATCCGCTGAGCGTCTATTTCTGTAGGGACGCGACCGGCCGCGTGTCGGCGATGGTCTACGAGGTTCACAATACATTCGGCGAGCGACATAGCTACGTGATCGAGGCGACCGAGGCCGAAAGTGACGTCGTGCGCCAGGCGGCCGGCAAGAGCTTCTACGTCTCTCCATTTATGGACATGTCGCAAGACTACCAGTTTCGCGTTCGCCTGCCTGGCGAAAGCGTCACTGTTGCCGTCACCGGCTTGCAGCGGGGCGAAGCGGTTATACATACGGCGCTCCACGGCAGGAGGTCGCCACTCACCTCCATGGCATTGCTGCGCCGTTGCCTTTCCTATCCGCTGCTCACTCTAAAAGTCACCGCCGCAATTCATTGGCAAGCCCTGCGTATCTGGCGCAAGGGCGTTCGAATTCGAGCGCGCGAACCCATCACCGGCCACTCTGTAACGCTCGGGCGCCCGGCGACGCGGGTCGAGGGGGACAATGTCTAAACACGCAGCAGTCAAAGCGCTGAGCAGCGCTCCGGATGCTCAAACTCCGATCTCGGGGCGACTTCTGCGCTACTTGGTTGGCCCATTCGAAACAGGCTCATTGAGCATCGATCTTCCTTCAGGACACCGCATCCTCGCTGGGGGGAACCGGGTCGGACGCAACGCCCATTTGGCAGTGCATCGATGGCGCGCACTTCCAAGCTTGACCCTTCGGGGTGATCTTGGCCTTGCCGATGGCCTTCGCGAAGGCGACTGCAGCAGCGATGATTTAAAGACGCTTTTACTCTGGGCAATTGAAAACACGGATGCCAACGGGTCCATCGGAGATGGCCTGAATCTCTCCCGCATCGCGTCCCGCATCCGACACGGAATGCGCGCAAACACGCGTCGTAACAGCCGCCGCAACATAGCCGACCATTATGACCTCGGAAATGCGTTCTATGCGGCGTGGCTTGACCCAGATCTCAACTACTCGTCCGGCATTTACCGGGACGCCACCTCCACGCTTGAGGAGGCCCAAGCGGCCAAGATTTCGGCTGTCGCGGATTTCTTGGAATTGCGTGGCGGCGAACGGGTTCTGGAGATCGGCTGCGGATGGGGCGCGCTTGCTCAACACCTCATCGCGCGGCACGGGTGCCACGTCACCGGACTGACACTCTCAACCGAACAACTTGTCTTTGCGCGCGAAAGGCTAAATGCGTTCGAGGGTCAGGCGGACATCCGCCTGCAGGATTACCGCGAGGTCGCCGGAACATTCGACCGCATAGCAAGCATCGAAATGATAGAAGCGGTCGGGGAGGCGTTCTGGCCAGACTATTTTAGCACGATTGCATCGCGTCTTTCGGCAAACGGCACCGCAGTTTTGCAAGCAATAACGATCGACGAAAGCCGATATGAAGAGTATCGCCGCCGACCTGACTTCATTCAGCTCAGCATATTTCCTGGCGGCATGCTCCCGACCAAATCCATCATCGCCGCGCAGGCTCAGCGTGCAGGCCTTCGCGTTTCGAAGGTCAAGCATTTTGGCACGAGCTATTCGAGGACCCTCGCTGATTGGAGAAAGCGTTTCAATCTCGCGTGGCCACACATCAGCAAGCTCGGATTCGACGAGCGGTTCGGCAGGATGTGGGACTACTATTTCGTCTACTGCGAGGCCGGGTTTGAGGCAGGCTGGCTCGACGTTGGCCTCTATCAGCTCCAGAAAGGTGAACGATCGAACCACGGGAAAACGGGCTGAGCCAATTAGTCTTGGAACTCCGCCGCGGAATCTTTCAACCAGTGCATGAAGCTGTCGGCGAAACTGCGGAACATCGCCACGTCGTAGCTTGGCGCGTCGTCGACCTGCCATAGGATGACGCCGATATGGCTCGCATGTGTGATTACCACATCGTTCGCCTGGAAGGCGCGCGGATGCAGGTCAATGGGAACGCCCTTGGCAAGAACATCGCGCGCACGCGGACCGGAAATACGCGCGACCTGTCGGCCGTCCGACAGATCCACCACGGCGGCCAGGCCCGCAAGCTTGGGCTTCAGCTCGACCTCGAGATCGCGGCCGGCACCGCGTTCCGCGATCGCAAGCCATTGGCCAGGGCCGGACCACAGAAAGGCGATGTCTTTGCCCGCGACCCGTCGGGGTTCTAACGGCAGCGCAACCCCGTAGGCCTCACCGATGGTCGACTGCAAATTCGCAAGCTGGTCCTTGGCAACCGCGATGCTAGCAATCGAAAGATCATCGAGAGCCGTAATCTCCAGCTTCGATCCTTTCATCACCGGCATCTTAGAGAACGCCGAGCGCGCGTGCAGGGGCTGATCAGTCACGGACTCTTTCTCCCTTCGGATCGACGAAACAGGGCGAAACCACTTCGACGAGTGTTTCGGCATCGCGCAGCGGATCGCATGCCCGGACGATTTCGCCGATCCGCTCCGGACCTCGCTTGAGCAGTCCGAGGCCGACCCAGTGGCCCGACGATGGCGAATACGCAACAGACGTCATGTAGCCATCGTCGTTGGAGGCGGTAGGCTCGGCATCACGCGCGACGAAATGGGCGCCCGAGCGCAAGCGCGCCGATCGATCGACGGGTCGAAAGCCGACCAGGCTCGGACGATCGGGGTCGGTCATACCGGGCCGTCCACCGAGCACGCGGCCAATGAAATCCTTCTTGGTCGAAACCATGCCGCCCAAGCCGACGTCGCGCGGTGTCGTCGTGCCGTTGAGTTCCGGGCCGCTGATATGGCCCTTCTCGATACGCATGACGCCAAGCGCTTCGGTCCCGTATGCGCACACGCCGAATTCTTTGCCCGCTTCCATAAGCCGACGCATTAGCGCGTCGCCGAAGCGTGCCGGAACGCCGATCTCGTAGGCGCGCTCGCCCGAAAACGAGAGGCGGAACAGCCGCGCCTTGACGCCGCCGCACACCGTCACCTCGCCGACCTGCAAATACGGGAAACCGGCATCCGAAATGTCGAAGGCCTGATCGACGACTTTGCGTAGCAGGTCACGAGATTTTGGCCCCGCGACCGCATACTGTGCCCACTGCTCGGTGGCCGAGATGATTTGGACATTAAGCTCCGGCCACAGCCATTGATGGCAGAACTCCATATGCTGCATGACTTTCACGGCGTTGGCCGTGGTCGTCGTCACGAAATAGTGGTTCTCCCCCAAGCGCGCGACGGTACCGTCGTCCATTAGGATTCCGTCTTCGCGCAGCATACCGCCGTAGCGCGCCCTGCCGACCGCAAGCGTCTTCATGCCGTTCATATAGATTCGGTCGAGAAAGACGGCTGCATCCTTACCTTGGACGTCGACTTTTCCGAGTGTCGACACGTCGCAAATGCCGACGGCATGGCGGACCGTGTTGACTTCCCGGCTCACGCTCTCCAGCCAGTCTTTCTCGCCCGGCCGTGGGAAGTAACTCGGTCGCAGCCAAAGCCCGGTCTCGACGAAAGCCGCGCCCTGTTCCTTGGCCCAAGCATACGACGGTGGCAGCCGCGTGGGTTTGAAATCCTTGCCGCGTTGGTGGCCAGCAAATGCGCCGATTGCCACGGGCGCATACGGTGGCCGCGCAACGGTCATGCCGGTCTCTGGAATGGATCGCTTGGTGAGCTCGGCCATGATGGCAAGAGCATTGATGTTTGCCGTTCGCCCCTGATCGGTTGCCATTCCGAGCGTCGTGTAGCGTTTCAAATGTTCGACCGCACGGAAGCCCTCGCGTTCGGCGAGTTCGATATCGGAGGCCGCGACGTCATTTTGCTGATCGACAAACGCCTTCCCGCGATAGCCCTTCACGCGCCAAAGCGGTGAGATCGCGACGCTGTCGGGGGACGACCTAGGAACGGTCACGTCCGCAGGCGCAAAGCCTGCCGCGCCGGCAGCGGCAGCGCCGGCCCGAGCGCCACCCTCGAGTGCGCCCGCAATTGCGAAATCGCCGGCCGCGGACCCTGCAACGGACATGATGGGGGGAAGCGAACCTGCCGTGAAGGTCGCAAGAGCGTCGTTCCATGCCGGTTTGCCGCCAAGATGCGTCGTCAGCTGAATGTTCGGATTCCAGCCCCCCGACATAGCGATCAAATCGCACGAAAGCTTTTCTTCACTGCCATCTGCCAGGCGAACGCGCGCACCTTTGACGTGCTGGCGACCCAGAGCGTCGATGATAACGCCGCCCTGAATCAGGCGGACACCGGCTTTGCGCGCGATATCGCGCACGACCATAGACCCCGCCACCCGAGACGCGACAAGAGCGCCCACACCGGCGCCGCCGCC
>CADECN010000116.1 GCA_902825785.1 uncultured Hyphomicrobium sp.
CCAACGTTCTGTTGCTCAACTACATCAACGTGGCATCTTTAACCAAATACGCGAATGACACACCTCGCGCCCGGCACTGCGGAAAATCTGCCACAATCGATCCGTATCTCTTTCCGTGCGGGCGCAGCGCAACCGCACCACGCTAGGCGGGACGCGCGGGGTCGGGGGGCCCGAGGCGCGCCCGGCGTCGGGGAATTCGGGCAAGATCTGGAATGACATACAACATGATCGACCGCCGATCTGTGCTCGGGCAGGCGATGGCAGGCGTGTGGGCTGCGTCTATGTCGCCGCTTGCAGTATTTGCTGGGCCGGCCAGAGCCGAGGGTGACCCAGCCGCACCGCAGCCGCCTACATTCACGATCCAAAACGTCAAGGCGGAAGCCGAGAAGCTGTCCGCCGCCGAATTTTCAAAGCCGACGGTTCAGCTGCCCGAGCCGTTCAATAAGCTCTCATACGAGCAATACCGCGACATCCATTTCAAGCCCGAGCGCTCGTTCTGGAAGGGCCAGAAACTCGATTTTGAGCTGCAACCCTTCGCGATGGGCTGGCTTTACGATACTCCCGTCGACATCTTCATCGTTGACGAGGGCACCCCGATCAAGCTCGTCGCGGACGGCCAGTTGTACTCGATCGGCCCACTCATCGGCTCGGCGCCCGATGCCGCGCCGTTCGGATTTTCCGGTTTCCGTCTGCACAGTCCGATCAATCGCGCCGACTATTTCGACGAGTATGTCGTATTCCAGGGTGCGAGCTATCTGCGCGCCGTCGGTCGCGGCATCCGTTACGGCGCCTCGGCGCGCGGCCTCGCGATCAACACCGCGCGCCCGGGCGGCGAAGAGTTTCCGTTCTTTCGCGCGTTCTGGATCGAAAAACCCAAGCCGGGCGCGACCGAAATTGTCGTTTATGCGCTCCTGGACAGCCCATCGACCACCGGCGCCTACCGCTTCGCGATCGCGCCGGGCGAAACGACCGTTATGGACATCGACGCCACGCTCTTTCCGCGCAAGGCGCTCGAGTACGTTGGCTTGGCGCCGCTCACGAGCATGTTCATGCACGGTCCGTCCAGTCAGCGACGCACCGACGACTACAGGCCCTCGGTCCACGATAGCGAGGGCCTGGCGATTTTGAACGGCAGTGGCGAGCGGCTCTGGCGCCCCCTGAACAATCCGGTGACGCTCCAGACCAGCGCCTTCATGGACAAGGACCCCAAAGGCTTCGGGTTGCTTCAGCGCGACCGCGACTTCCGCGACTATGAGGATCTCGAAGCCCGCTATGATCGCCGTCCGACCGTCTGGGTCGAGCCGCGCGGCTCATGGGGCGAGGGATTTATTGAGCTGATCGAGATCCCGGTCGAAGAAGAGATACACGACAACGTCATCGCCTACTGGAAGCCGAAGGCGGAAATGCCGGCGGGGCAACCGTTCGAGTTCAACTACAAGATTCATTGGGGCCTCGACGTCCCGGTGTCCTGGGCCGGGGCCCGCGTCGCTAAGACGCGAATTGGACGCGGAAAAAAGTCGGGAAATCAGTTTTTCGTCGTCGATATCATAGGCGACGCGGTGAAAGAGATTCGCGATTTGCCGGTTGCGGAGGTGGCCGGTCATCCGGGCCAGATCACCAACGTCGTTGTCCAGCGTAATCCGGAGATTTCCGGCTTGCGGGTGTCCTTCGAATTAGACCCCGCGGGAGCCGATCTCGTTGAGCTGCGTTTAGTCCTCAAGGTGGGCGATCAGGCGATCTCGGAGACATGGCTCTATCGATGGACGAAGCCGTAAACGAGAATTTCAAGGAAGAACCACCGCGCGACGCCGGGCTGTGGACCCGCCTTCCTGAGTCCAGCGCGATGGTCATGCCCGCGCAGGACTTCACTAAGGTCGTCGCTCTGGAAGCCGAGAAGAGGCGGCGCGGGTACTGGGTGCCGCGCGCTGCGATCTTCGCGGGGGCCGCGGTTCTGACAGCCGCATTTGCTTATGAGCTGTTCGGCATCCTGGCCTTCGTCAAGATGACGCCGGTCCAGTTTCTGTTTCTGGTCTTGTCGACGATCTCTTTTGGCTGGATTGCGCTCGGCAGCCTCAGCGCGGCGCTCGGGTTCCTGCCACTCTTCGCCGGCGAGCGTGCGGATTCGATCATCGAGCCGCCGGTCGCCACGCCACTCACATCGCGCACGGCGCTTTTATTTCCCGTCTATCACGAGGATCCCGCGCGCATAGCAGGTGCGATCGAGGCAATGGTGCTGGAACTGCAGGCGCTGGGCCGCGCCGACAAGTTCGACATCTTCATTCTGTCCGACACGCGCGGCGATGAAGCCGGCAACGTTGAAGCAGATCTCTACCGCGAACTTTCCGAAGCGCTGTTGCCGGTCATGCCGGTCTATTACAGACGCCGCGCGGACAATCGCGCGCGTAAAGCCGGTAACATCGCCGACTGGGTGACGCGCTTCGGCGGCGCATATGAATCCTTTGTCATTCTCGATGCTGACAGCGTCATGTCCGGCGACACGCTGGCTGCGCTCGCGCTCGCGATGCAGGCCGACCCGAAGGCGGGGTTGATCCAGTCGGTGCCGAGGCTCATCGGCGGAGAAACGTTGCTGCAACGCTTGCAGCAGTTCGCCAGCAACACGTATGGCCCATCGGTTGCCGCCGGACTTGCCTTCTGGCACCGCGATCAGGGTAACTACTGGGGCCACAACGCCATCATCCGCACCCGCGCTTTCGCTGACGCGGCCGGGTTGCCCGACTTGGTGGGACGCAAACCATTCGGCGGCCACATCCTCAGTCACGACTTCGTGGAAGCCGTGCTCTTGCAGCGCGCCGGCTGGGGTGTGCACATGATGCCGGCGCTCGAAGGCTCGTTCGAAGGCGCGCCGCCCAACATCATCGACGTCGTCACGCGCGACCGGCGCTGGGCGCAAGGCAATCTGCAGCACCTTGCCATCGTTTCCCAGCCTGGGCTCACCCCGATGGGGCGCGTTCACCTCGGAATGGGCGCGACCTCCTACATCATCTCCGCTGTCTGGGCCGCATCGCTTGTCGTCGGAATCGTGCTTGCGCTGCAGAGCCAGCAGATCATCCCGAGCTACTTCCGTGACGCCCGCACGCTATTTCCGATTTGGCCTGTGATCGATCCTGGCGCTGCTCTTCGCCTGTTCCTCGCGACGCTCACTGTCGTTCTGCTCCCAAAAGGCTTGGGCCTCATTCTGGCGTGGAAGCGCGCACGCCGTGAGCGCGATGGCGCGGCCGCCATTCGCGTCACGATCGGCGTGGCCTACGAGACCATCTACTCGATGCTCATAGCGCCCATCTTGATGCTGACGCAGACGGCGGGCGCGACGCAGATCCTTTCCGGGTTCGACAGCGGCTGGAAGGCGCAGAAGCGCGACGGCTCCGATCTTCCCTTCTTCGATGCGATGTATTTCGCGCGCTGGCACACCGGCGTCGGACTCGCGGTGGGAACGATCGCCTGGATCGTTTCGCCCGGGCTGCTGGCCTGGATGGCGCCCGTCGTCGCAGGCCTGGTGCTTGCCGGCCCGCTCGTGTGGATCACCGCACGGCGCGCGGGTCCCTTCGAGGATTGGGCGCTGTCGACCGTTGAAGACCTTGTGCCCGCTCCGGTTCTCGTAGAGACACAATCGAAGTCGCGCGTATGGGCTGGCCGCATGAGGGCGGAACAGGCAATCGACGCAGAGGCGGCGCCAGCGGCCGCCGCGTAAGCCATCCAAACATCAGCGCGCGGTCGGAGCTGCTTGCTTCGGTACCGTGGCCCCGCGAAGCGAACGAAACAGTTCGATAAAAATCTCTCTCGCGCGCAACGGGTCTTTGTCGAGAAACGGAACCGGCCGGATCACCTCAACGGCAACCACGCCGAGCCTAGCTGTAAGCGCACCGTTGAACGCGCCCTCACCAAGCCGCCGTGACAGGCGCCGCAGCACATCCTGTCCGACAAACTGTCCGAGCAAATCGTCGGTCATGGCCATGCCGCCGGTGGCGACGATGTGCACGACGACATTGCGGGCCAGCCGAAACGCGCCCAGAACGCCGGGGCGTCCGCCGTACAACGCGGAAAGCGCGCGGAACATGCGGACGTTTTCAACCAGCACGTAAACAACGCCAAGCCATAGGATCGGCGAAAGCGCCGTCACCGTCGCGACCCGTTTACCTGACTGCAGAATAACGCGGCGCGCGTCGCCGTCGATTGGCGACAAAACTTCGCGATCTGCGAGCCGGATCAATTCGCCGGGAGCGAGGACGTCCTGAATATGATCGCTGATGCGCGCCACGCCCCACGCAAGATCGGGACGTCCGCGATAATGCGCGACGAGCGCACGAACCGCCTTGCGTTCGCTCTTCGCATCACCAGACGCGATCGCCGACGCTACCGTCGAGCGCAGGCGGGACAGCCGTGCCAGCCGGCTGAATCCGATGAGTTCGCGCAGCAGGATCGCAACCAGCGCAAGAACCAACGCCGACATCAGGGCGAACGCCGTCCATCCGATCCAGTCCTGCCGGTCGAGTGCGATCGACACGAACCGGGTGAACCACAGTCCCGCCGCCAGAGAGGCAAGGCCCAAAGAGGCGGAAACGAATATCCCGCCCCAGCGAATGCCACGGCTCACATCCTCGGCCGTGAGTGTCCGCGTCGTCGTACCACCAATTTCGCGGCGGTCTTCCAGCACCGGCGCCGAGCGTTCCTCTGGAACGACATCCTCGATGTCCTCCAGCTCGATCACACGGGGTTGGCGCGCCGCCTGGCTCTTTTGCTCTGCCGTCATGCGAGATAGTCCGAAATCAAGAAATCAAGCGCACGGTCCAGCCTGATATGGGGGAGAACCGGCGGTTTGCCAGCAACCTTCGGCCCGCCGATCATTGGCGGACGGAAACGTACAAGCGATAGCGAGCCCGCCTTCGACGTTCTCGCCCGGTCGAGCGCGACGCGAGGGTCTGCCGGCAAATCACCAGGGAAGATCGCCGCTTCCGACCTGCCGTCGAAGACCTTGTTACCGATGCGCTCGCCCGCCAGCGGCACGCCGCGCAGACACGGCAACCGCTCGCCGCCGACTTTTGCTTCGGCCTCGCGCGTCGCCCGCACGGCTGCAATTGCCGCCGTCGAGACTTCGGCCCCACTCACCTCTGCTCTGTCGCGAACGTCATCGATCATGAACGTCAGAATCGACTGCAGCCTGTCGTGACTGGAAGCCGGCAGGTGATCGGCCTTGGTCGCGGCGAACAGCACGCGGTCGATTTTCTTTCCAAGGATGAACGACAGCCATGAATTGGCGCCGGGCCGAAACACGCCGAGCACCGCCGACATCGCCCGCTCCAGATCCGCGACCGCGTGCGCTCCCTTGTCAAGCGCGCCCAGCACATCCACGAGCACGATCTGCCTGTCGAGGCGCGCAAAGTGCGAACGGAAAAACGGACGGACGACGTCATTTTTGTAGCTTTCGAAACGTCGCGCCATCATTCCGGCGAGCGTGTCTTTCGCCAAAGCGGCGCCCGGCGCTAGCGGCATCGGGAAAAAAGTGAGGAGGGGAGAGCCCTCCATGTCACCCGGCAAAAGGAAGCGTCCAGGCGCAAGCGTTGGCTGTCCGCCATCATCGCGCGCGGCCGCCAGGTATTCGGTGAACAGCCGCGCACCCGTAAGCGCGATCTGCTCGTTGGCCGGGCCGGCCGGATCTGTGCCCGCGAGGAAATCGCGCCAGGGCTTGGACGCTTCGATCCGCTGCGGTTCGTTCGCCATCACCAGGGCGGCAGACGAAAAACCTGCGAAGTCCAATGCCAGCAGCGGCAGGTCGATCAGCCATTCGCCCGGATAGTCGACGATGTCGAGGTGCAGTTTTGAAAGCCCGACCGCGCGCTTGATCGGATTGTCGGAGCGATATTCGATGGTGACGCGAAGCTGCGAAATGCGCCGCGTGCTCTCCGGCCACGACGGCGGATCGGCGAGTAGTTCGCTGAGATGCCCCTCATAGTCGAAGCGCGGCACGTCGTCGTCGGGTTGCGGTTCGAGGTAGGCGCGCACGATGCGGCCCTCCGCATCGGGCACAAAAAACGGCAACCGGCCCCCGGCGAGCAGGTTGCGCACCAGAGCGGTGATGAACACGGTCTTGCCGGCGCGCGACAGGCCGGTGACGCCAAGTCGCACGGACGGTGTCAGATAGGCGCCGATACGGGCTTGCGCATCCTTGAGGACGCTTGCGTAGGAGATGTCTTCCAATGGGCTGCCGGGCGGGCTTCACAAGCAAAAGGGGACCGAAGGGTCCCCTTTAAGTGGATCAAGTCGCGGGCGACGGCAAGGCGCAGCCCGAGTGGTCGCCTTAGCCGTAGAAAACGACGAAGACACCGGCCGCCATTACGGTCAGAGCCATCACCATAATGACCCCGGAACGGAAGAACTCAGACATGGCGCAAACCTCCGCGCACAAAAGAAACCTCGATTGGCGTGGAGGATACGCTGACAGGCTTGAATGAAGCCTGAAGTTGAAATTCATATCACGTTCATTCCGCCGCCACGGTCAGGCCGGCTGTTCGGGCGGCGGAGCCGCCGGGCGTGCGAAGATCAGTTTCTGGTAGACGAGCCCGATGCCGATGAGCACCGCTCCCAGGCATAGGAACGACAGTGCCCGCCACAGCCCGTCCAATCCCGCCAGGTCGAAAAGCGTGACCTTGAGCGCCGACAGGACGATCAGCGCTGCGGACGCAATCCGGGCTTCAAGCGAACCCCGCCATAGTCCGTAAGCGAGGAACGCGACGCCCAGCAGTAGCCACGCGACGGAGTATGCCCACTGCTCCGCATCCGTGGTTCCAAACGACAGTGACAATCCCGGTCCGTGGAAGGCCCGGCGGACCTCCAGCGTTACGTAGGCGAAGATCAACAGCACGGCCAGAATGCCGGCGCCGCGCACGTAGCTTTGGGGCCTGATGCCGCGCGCGTGCCGTGCCGCAAACAGCGCCGCCAGGCCCGGCAGCAGGTAGCTCAGCGTCAGTTCGTTGAAGCCGAAGACGTTGGTGATGCGTTCGCCCGTCAGCAGCGGGTTCTGGAAAACGAACAGTCCGAAAAGCACAAGCAGCGCCGTGCCAGCTCCGAATACAAGCGATGCGATGTCGAACACCCAATTTCGCTTGCTGCCGTTTAGCCGCGCAAGCGCGAACGACAGCAGAATGCTCATCAACGTCAGCAAGCCCATTTCGACAAGACTGGATGACGGCGACAGCACATCTCCCCCGTTGGTCAGATGCCGGATCTGGAAGAAGACGAGGAGGGCGGTGAAAATGACCGCGAGACTATCTGACAGGCGCACCGCCAGACTGTCGCCGAGCCGCTCCAGCCAGCGTGCCGAGAGCGCGAACGACACCGCCGGCACGCCATAGCCGAGCAGCAACCAGTTGAAGATGGGCGTCGTCCCGACAGTGTCGCCCATGATGCGCGGGTTCCAGAGCACGCGTGCCAGCACCACGAGCCCAATCGCCGACACGGCATAGCGCAGCACCGGAATGTCCCGCAGCCGAGCGATGTAAGCCGTTCCTAGCGCAGCGAGCGCCAGCACGACGGTAAGATATCCCCGTTCCAGCACCGCGAAGAACGCAAAGGCAATTGCCGCGATTGCCGCCGCCGCGAAAATCCCCGCACCCACATTGTACGCGGGAGACTGAGAAACCGAATTGGCCTGATGCATCCGTTCCGCCACGTAGGCAAAGCCAAGGCCGAGAACTCCACCGGCCAGTGCATAGGGAATGGAGGCGTCGAACTGCGTCACGCGCAGATATGACACGACGAGCGCGAGCAACGGCGTGGCGGCGGCCGCGCCGCCATAGATCGCGGCGGTTGAGATCGGCAAACGCGGGCTGCGCCAAAGCCTGAGTGCCCCGACAGCGAAAATCGCAAGGCTGGCGACGATCGAATAGGCGAGAAACGCACTGATATTCTCCGGCAGCCGAAGCATATACTCGGCATCGGGCGGCGTGAGCGTTGGGTCAGGCGGCAGCGTCAGGGCTGGCCAGCCAAGCTGCAGCACGAGAACCAGAACGCCACCAATCGCGGCAGCGGCTGCGGCAGACGCAGCCCGCCAGGCCGTTGCGCCCAAAATGATCAGTGCGCCCGCGAGGATCAGTTGGCGCGTCCCGACATCGAGGCGCGCATCGGCCAGCAGCAGCGCAAGCGTGGTCGCGACCGCCGCCAGTGCGGCGATCGTCAACTTCTCCGGATAGGCGTCAGCGTCTTTTGTGTCGCTCGACGGTTCAATCGAAAGGAAGAAAGCGGCAAGTCCGAGCTGCACGAGCCCGTGCACGGCTGCCGCGTGCAGCCAGGGGCTCGCCTCCAGCGTTGCCGGCTCGATTAGAAATGCGCCCCAGACCGCTGCACCCGCGACAGCGCCCCAGCCGAGCCAAGCCCAGGATCGCAGCCGTGCGAGCGCGTATGCGGCGCTCGCAACAGCGGCGAGATACAGCACCACCGGCCACGGGTTCGGCGTGTCTGATGACACCAGCATCGGCGTGAAGTACGCGCCGAGCAGTCCGAGTCCCGCGAGCCACGGACCATGAATGGCAGCAGCGAGCATTGTGCCGATCGCTGTGGCGCCGAGCAGCGTAAACGCGGCGGCGGATCCGATCAAACCGTACAGAGCGTGTGCCGCGTAGATCGTACCGAATGCGACGACGGTGCCCGCCGCCGTCAATATGCTTGGCACATGCGCGTCTGGAATGGCCTCGATCGGAAGCTTGAGCTCCGTGCGGCGCAGATATTCACCGCCACCAATCAGCGCCGCAGCAAGTAGCGCGCCGAGCATGACCCGCACGCCCGGCCCGAGCAGCCCGGCTTCGATCGAAAACCGCACCAGCAGGAGACCGCCGAGCGCCAGCGCTAGTCCCCCAGCCCAAACCGCCCAGCGCGTTCCGAGCCGTTCCTCAAGCCCAGGCGCGGAGGGACTGGAAGGGGGCAGCGCACCCCCTGCGGTGGGCGGAACAGACGTGCCGCCGCCATCGCCGCCGCTCGTTGCCTTGATCGCGTCGTCAGCGGCTTTCGGAGCTTTTTCGTCGCTTGATGCGGACGGCAGCGGTATCTGCGGAACTGCGTCCTGTTCCTTCGGCGAGCTTTCCGGCGCAACTCTCGGCGCTGTCGGAGCCGCACGCCCCGTCAAACGCGAAACCTCGCCTTCAAGTTGGTCGAGAACAGCTTCGAGCCGTCCGAGCCGTGTCGCCAATTCTTTTGCGCGCGAGCGCGCCTGATAGGCAAAATAAGCGGCAACCACCGCGACAATAAACGAAAGTTCCAAAGCGCAATCCCGCTGTCCGGGCGATTCCCGCCGCCCGCGCCAGCGCCTTGGGCCAGCCGCGTCAGGTCAGGCGTCGATCGCCTTTTTGACTTCGAAAATTTCCATGATGCGGCAGCCCCGATGGGGACCATCGACAACAAAGGTCCATTTTCCTTCCGTGAAGGTATCGCACATCTTGACCCCCTTCACGAGAATCCAGTGACCTTCCTTACCCTTGTGTATCGCAAGGATGTAATACGCCCAGGCATTGCGCGGCTTCTGCATCCAGGACCACAGCGTCGGGCGTTCCTTGCGTGCCTTGTGCAGGAACGTCTCTTTCAGTTCCATGCGGTAACCAAAATGCGCCAGCGCCGCTTCCACCTCGTCGGCGTAGGTGCCGCGCACGACGGGCTTGCGCCCCGGCGGCAGTTCGCGTCCGGCGCGGATCACATCCTCGACCTTTGAAACTCCGTAGCCGGTGATCGCGGACAGCACGAATGGCCCGCAGAACGCAACGCGCCCCGTATCGTTCTTGACCTCTTCGAGGCCGGACGACAGCCGTTCGGTCATGTCAGAAATGCCCTATACAAGTATCGCGACCGATACTGGTCGGCTATGGTTACTGAAGTGTTAACGGCTAATTTCGAGTGAG
>CADECN010000117.1 GCA_902825785.1 uncultured Hyphomicrobium sp.
CCGGCGCAAGGGCGCGACTTCCAGATAGCAACCCGAATTCGGAAACTCCTGCCCCTCCGGCGAGCGCATCGTGGTGCGGAAGATACCACCCGGCCGCAGGTCGATCTCGCAATCGACGGTTTGCCAGGGCTTGGGCGTGAACCACTTCATCAGGTGCTCGGGCGTCGTCCATGCGGCCCAGACGCGATCGCATGGCACGTCGACCACGCGTTCAAGGAGCAGATCGCGCTTTGGGTCGCATTTGAACTGTACCGGGTCGGTCATCGCTCGTTCTCCTTCATACTGACCAAATAAGCGTCGAGCTGATCGAGGCGCTGCGTCCACAGGGCGCGCTGCGCATTGAGCCAGGCATCGGCGGCGACAAGCGCCTTGGGCGCCAGACGGTAGGTGCGTACGCGTCCACGCTTGCGCGAACGCACGAGGGATGCGCGTTCCAGAACGCTCAGATGCTGCGCGAACGACGGCAGCGCCATGTCGAAGGGCCGCGCAAGCTCACTCATGGCAGCAGGACCGTGACTGAGGCGCGAGATCACGGCGCGCCGCGTCGGATCGGCAAGGGCCTGAAAAACGCGATCGAGGCTGGCTGATTGATTAGGCATATGCCTAACTATATACGCAACAAATACTAAGGCAAGTGCCTTTATATAAAAGCCGCGTTACAGCCCGCTCGGGAGGAGCGTCGCCGCCCACCTTCGCGCACCGCTGGATGTGTCGGATTTGATAGACGATCAGGCGATCTCGAATTCGCCCTCGTAGTCGAGCGGCCAAAGTACGGTGAAGTCCTCGCCGTTGAGATCGCGAAACGCGACGGCGTTGATTTCGAGATTGTCGGATGCGGCTTCCTCGATAAGCGGTTCGATCTTTTCCCAGACCTTCGGCGCATTCTTGGCAAGCAGCAGCAGATTGACGACCCCCTCGCCCGGCTCATGGCCGTCGACCTCGACGCTGGTCGAGCCATCGAGCGCCGAGATCAGCTTGTCCTCTAGCTCGATGACCTTTTCGATCGTGTCGTCGTCATCGCCCTGAAACTGCAGTACGAGCTGATGTTTCATCGCTCACGCGTCTCCGTATTCCCTCAGATTTCCGTCAGCGCCGACTCGATGTCGGCGATGATGTCGTCGATGTCCTCGATGCCGAGCGACAGGCGCACGACATCGGGACCGGCGCCGGCCGATACGCGCTGCTCATCGGTCAACTGTCGGTGCGTCGTCGACGCCGGGTGGATGACGAGGCTGCGCGTGTCGCCGATGTTCGCGAGCAGGCTGAACAGCTTCAGGCTCGATACGAACTTGACGCCTGCTTCGTAGCCGTCCTTCAGACCAAACGTAAAGACGGCGCCTGCGCCCTTGGGGCAGATCTTCTGATGCAAGGCGTAACTCGGATTGTCGGGCAGCCCGGCGTAGTTCACCCACGACACTTTGGGATGGGCCGCAAGCCAGCGCGCAGCGCTCAGGGCGTTGTCGCATTGGCGCTGCATACGCAGCGGCAAAGTCTCGGCCCCGGTCAGGATCAGGTAGGCATTGAAAGGAGAAATTGCGGGGCCGAGGTCGCGCAAACCCATCACGCGAGCGGCGATCGCAAAGGCCATGGGACCAAACGTGTCGGCAAGCTTGAGGCCGTTGTAGGACGGATTTGGATCGACCAGAGTCTTGTAGCGATGGCGGCTGCCCACCCAATCGAAGGTGCCGGAATCGACGATGATGCCGCCAATCGAGTTGCCGTGGCCGCCAATGAACTTGGTCAGACTGTGCAGCACGATGTCGGCGCCGAATTCCTTCGGCCGGCATAGGTAGGGGGTGGCGAGTGTATTATCGACGATAAGGGGAACGCCTGCCTTCCTGGCGACAGCGGCGATGGCGGGAAGGTCGATCACGATGCCGCCGGGGTTTGCGATACTCTCGCAGAAGATGGCGCGGGTTTTCGGCGTGACGGCGGCGGCGATGGCGGATGGGTCGGTCGCGTCGGCCCACACCACGCGCCAGTCAAACTTCTTGAACGCGTGATTGAACTGGTTGATCGAGCCGCCATAGAGCTGGCGCGCAGCGATGAACTCGTCGCCCGGCTCCAGCAGCGTATGGAAGGTCAACGCCTGAGCGGCGTGGCCGGAGGCAACGGCGAGCGCCGCACTGCCGCCTTCGAGCGCAGCAATGCGCCCTTCCAGCACAGACTGCGTCGGGTTGTTGATGCGGGTGTAGATGTTGCCGAACGCTTCCAAGCCAAACAATTTGGCCGCGTGATCGACGTCTTCGAACACGAACGACGTCGTCTGATAGATCGGCGTAGCGCGTGCCCCTGTTGCGGGATCCGGGGCCGCGCCCGCGTGGACGGCGAGCGTTGCGAACTTGGGCGTAACGGACTTATCGGACTGTGACATCTTCTGGCGCTCCTCGGCCGTTCGGCCGCCGCCAGGGAGAGCGCAGGTCCGGCCGGTCTGTCAACCAGCCAGAGCCGCAAGTCGTGGACCGAATTCCTAAAGCTTGGCGTACTGTCCGGCGATGCCGCAGCGCCACTTTTGGATGACCCAGTTCGGATGCTCGCCGACCCACTTCGACATCTCGATCTGGCCTTTCATCATGCACTGCTGCGGCGTGACGCTTTCACCCTCGAAAGTCATCGTTACATCTTTGCAACGCGACGGCTGATCAATCATGCAGACGGCGATCACAAGTTCAATCATCGAGACCCCCAGGTCTAGGCCATCAGATCACCGGTTGGTGATCCTGTTTCCCCTGGGCGTTGTCCTCGGTCAGATTTTTATGGATGCTTTGAACGTGTCTTGAGCGTATGCACGAAAAGTAAACTGCACAAGAACGCGGCGGCCACAGAAAGTGCCTAGAGAGCGGTCAGAGCGCATTTGCCGCGGGAAATGTTGCCGGATGGTTTCAGGAAGATTGTCCTGTTTGTGACTTCTCTGCAACGATAGCGGCTGTTAGCGGGCTTTGCGGGCTCGCCGGACCGCAGCAAGGCTGCAACATTCGACTCAATAATCACGCAGGAAGCAGGCACCGCCTTGCGGTCGCCGCGTTTAATGCGCGATTGAAGCGCACGGTTAACGCGGCACATCCCCTCATCGGCGATCCATGAACATCCTTCAAGTTCCCTCACCCGGTCAGCCGGCGTCTCACGTGTCGCTCGAGCGGCGCGTGCCTTCGGTTGGATGGTTCGTGCGTCGCTCGATTCTTTGGGCGCTGCTGGTGACCGCGGGTATTGGCGCGGCCTGTCTGCTCTATGCGGCCGGCACGAATGCCGATCGCGAGCCTCGGGGTGGTGCTGTACAGGTCACGAAGGCGCCTATGCGCGTCTAGGGGCCCAGCGGGCTGGACTTCTCTCTGTTTGACGCCCCCCCTTTGCCGGCGCCTCTTTGTCGGACCGCCCGCACGCCGTACACTTGCATCCGAACGCGCGCGGGAAAGGATCGCCAATGCCGTCTTGGATGTGGGTCGTCTTGCTGGTGGCGCTGCTGGCGATCGTGCTGTTGGCGATCGTCTGGTACGGCGGATTTTGGGCTGCTTCCGACGAACGGCGACCAAAACACGACATACCGGCCGGTCGTGGGGATGAACCTGGGCTGCCGCCCGACGAACCGCAGAGACCGCTTCGCCGCATCACAGCAGCGCCGCCGCCTGCACTTGCTGGTCCTTTACAGGGGAGCGTGGTGAATGCGCCGGGCCCGACCCGTCGCCCGCCGCCAGCGGCTGCGGCCGGCGACACCGCGAGCACGCAGGCTCCGACCAGGGAGCGGCGGGGCGTTCCGCCACCGGCTGCCACGACGGGCGAAGCCGTAAACTCAGGCGCGCCTGCGCAGGCCACCGGAAAGCGGTCGAGCAAGCCGCCGCCAGCGCAAGCGGCGTGGAGCACCAGCAAGCCAAAAGATCCTTCGCGCTAGACGAGGAGATCGTCTCGCCACCCAGAGGCTCGCCGCGAGACCAAGGCTTAATGCCGCTTATGCAAGCTAACGGCTGCCTTATTTCGCATTGTGCAATTCTTCACCAACGTTTCGTAGCTGTGTCTTGCGATCACTTGATCCGGCGCTCGCGCTGCTCCTATCATCGAGAGATGGGCGGCGGGCAGCCCTAGAGGTGCGGCTGAATGACGGAACAACAGAAGAAATTTCCCGAATTCTACGTCACCGCGCCGCAACCCTGTCCGTACCTGGCCGGACGTCTTGAGCGTAAACTCTTTACGCATCTAACTCATGACAAGCCGCCCGATCTCGTTGACCGGCTGCTGACGACAGGCTTCCGGCGCAGCCAGAATATCGCCTACGTCCCCTACTGCGAAGGCTGCCAGGCCTGCGTCTCGGTGCGCGTTCTGACGAACGAATTCCAACCCGACAGTTCGATGCGCCGTGTCATGCAGCGCAATTGCCGTCTCGTTGCCCGCCGTACCGCACCGGTGCCCACGGCCGAGCAGTTCCGCCTGTTTCGCTCCTACATCGATGCCCGTCACAGCGATGGCGGCATGGCCGACATGACCATGCTGGATTATCGGATGATGATCGAGGACACGGTGATCGACACGTTCATCACCGAATATCGCGAGAAGCCTGCGGATGCGACCGATCTCGACCTCGACACGTGGCCGCTGAAAGGCGTCGCGCTGTGCGACCGTCTGAGCGACGGCATCTCGATGGTCTACAGTTTCTACGATCCCGCCGAAGCGAAACACAGCCTGGGAACGCATATGATCCTGGAGCATATCCAGTTCACGCGCCACCTTGGCCTGCCCCACCTGTATTTGGGCTACTGGATCGAAGGGTCGCGCAAAATGGCCTACAAGACGCGCTTCCAACCGCAGGAGCGGCTCGGGCCCGATCGCTGGGAGCGCGCGTTCCCCGAAGACGACGAAGGGCGCTAGGGCGACTGCCGGCTTACTTGGACAGCGCGGTCTCGAGTTTGCCGAACATGTAATTCCATTTAGCGGTCTGCGTGTCGACGAGCGCTTTCATGCGAGCGCGCAGTTCGAGAAGCAGGGCGCAATCGGGCGTGCCACGAGCAGCGCCCTCCTGTCCCATGGTCGAGATCGCGCTCAACAATTCGTCGGTCGATTTGTCGAAGACCTCGATCTTCTCATCGCGAACGTATGGCGCCGCTTCCTTCATAAATTGATCGTGGCTCCAGCCACGCTTGTCCTTCAGCGTGCGCAGCCTTTCCTGGAACGCGGGGCGGTTCTTGGCATTGAGGTCGCGCAACGAACCCGCCGCCTCTTCGACCACGGCCTCAAACTCAGTCTTACTGCAGGCCGTAGGTGGCGTGTCTTGCGCGTGCGCTAAAGCGGCCTGAAAGGCGCAAGCCAACGCCATCCCCGCCCCGATCGTCAGCCCTGGCGCCCGTCGTCCCATGGCCGGAGTGGTAGCCTCGGACGCCGGACACGGCAAGTGCACAGGCGGCGCTGGAACATCCTTTCAATTTTAGGCTAGAAGCGCGGGCCGAACTGGTTGGAGCGCGGGAAGCCCTTGGGCGCCATGCGACCAGCTTGCGAGCGTTCGCCCACCCACTCGCGCAGATCGCCCCAAGCGAGATTGAACTCACGGCCAGCGCTGTCGAGCCATGTCAGGCCGTCAGACTTCTTGAAGACGCGCGCGTCGGACAAGCCGCCATCCTTGAAGCGCTGCAGGATGACGCCCTTGCCACGGGTCATTTCGTTAACTTCGTCGAGCGTGAAGACGAGCATCTTGCGGTTTTCGCCGATGGTGGCGACATGATCGCCGTCGACGGGAACACAAAGGCGCGCCTCGTCGGGCTCAGAGACGTTGAGCACCTGCTTGCCCTTGCGCGTGGAGGCGATCACTTCGTCTTCAGGCACGATGAAGCCGTAGCCTGCCGTCGAAGCGACCAGCAGCTTACGGCCGGCTTCGTAGACGAAGACATCGGCGATGTCGTGGTTCTCTTCCAGGTCGATCATCAAACGCACCGGCTCGCCGTGACCCCGGCCGCCCGGCAGCGCGCTCGCCTCAAGGGTGAAAAACTTTCCATTGGTGGCGAACACGACGAGCTTGTCGGTGGTGAAAGCGCGCACGCTGCGCTTCAAATCATCGCCCTGCTTGAAGTCGAGCTTGGAGAGGTCCTCCTGGTGGCCCTTCAGCGCGCGCACCCAGCCCTTCTCCGACAGGATGATCGTGATGGGTTCCTTTTCGACGAGGACGGCGTCGAGATCGGCGTCGATCTCGGGCGCTTCCGCAAACGTCGAGCGGCGGCGGCCGATCTCGGTCTTTTTCGAGTAGCGTTCGCGCGTCGATCTCACTTCCTCGTTGATGCGCTCCCACTGCAGATCTTCCGACTTCAAGAGCTGCTTGAGCTCGCGGCGCTCCTTCGAGAGCTTGTCGTGCTCGGCCTTGATCTCGATTTCCTCGAGCCTGGAGAGCGAGCGCAGGCGCAGGTTGAGGATCGCGTCGGCCTGGACCTCGGAAAGCTGGAACTTCGATATCAGCTTCGCCTTGGGGTCGTCCTCGCGCCGAACGATGCGGATAACTTCATCGATGTTCAGATAGGCGATCAGATAGCCATCGAGAACTTCCAGACGGTGCTCGATCTTCTTCAGGCGATGCTGCGAGCGGCGCACGAGCACATCAAGGCGGTGCTCCAGCCACTGGGAAAGAACCTCACGAATGCTCAAGACGTTCGGCACCTGGCCGGCCGAGAGCACGTTCATGTTGAGGCCAAAGCGGTCCTCCAGCTCGGTCAGACGGAATAGGCTTTCCATCAGAAGCGCGGGCTCGACCGCACGGCTCTTGGGTTCGAGCACGAGACGGATCTCTTCGGCGCTTTCATCGCGCACGTCGCCAAGCAACGGCAGCTTCTTTTCCGCCATCAGCTCGGCGATCTTCTCGACGAGCTTGGCCTTCTGCACCTGGTAGGGAATTTCCGTGACGACGATCTGGTAGCCGCCGCGGCCGGTTTCTTCCTTGGCCCAGCGCGCGCGCACGCGGAAACCGCCGCGGCCGGTTTTGTAGGCTTCGAGGATTTGCTCCTTCGGCTCGACGATGACGCCGCCGGTCGGGAAGTCTGGCCCCGGCACCATTTCGACGATTTTTTCGACGGTCGCGTTCGGGTGCTTGATGAGATGTAGCAGCGCCGCGCAAAGTTCATCGACGTTGTGGGGCGGAATGTTTGTCGCCATGCCGACAGCGATGCCGGCCGATCCGTTGGCGAGCAGATTCGGGAAGGCGGCCGGGAGAACGACGGGTTCCTGCACGCGCCCGTCGTAGTTCGGACGGAAATCAACCGTGTCCTCGTCGATGCCGGCGAGAATGTCGGCCGCGACATCCGTCATGCGGGCTTCGGTATAGCGTTCGGCCGCAGGGTTATCGCCATCGATGTTGCCGAAATTGCCCTGGCCGTCGACGAGCGGGTAGCGGACGGCGAAGTCCTGGGCGAGACGCGCGAGCGCGTCATAGATCGCCTGGTTGCCGTGCGGGTGATAATCGCCCATCACTTCGCCAACGATCTTTGCGCATTTGAGAAAGCCGCCCTGGGGATCGAGGCGTAATTCACGCATCGCATAGAGGATGCGGCGATGGACGGGCTTTAAGCCGTCGCGCACGTCCGGCAGCGCGCGATGCATGATGGTGGAGAGCGCATAGGCGAGGTAGCGCTCTTCGAGTGCGGTTTTCAGGTCGACGGGCTCGATCGGGCCCTCACCCGGCAGAATCGGTTTTTGGCTCATGGGGCGCGTTTAACGCGCACGCGCCGCCCCGTTCAAGCGGGCGGCGCGGATCACATGCCGAAAAGTTGCTTATGCCGCGCCAGAGGCCCGTCTCACCACCAGAAAGTGGCGAAATCGCCACCGGCCGGAGCGTTCGTGTAGGTGCTTCGCGACGAGGCCGGTTGCACCGTCGGCGAGGCGCCCGAAACCTCCGCCACCACGGCGGACGGATCGAGTTGCGGGACAACCAGTACTTGGGTTCCAACCGTCACGCGCGCCGCCAAGTGCACCACATTCTCGTTCACCATCCGGAAGCAGCCAGACGACTCGGCACGGCCGATCGTCTTTGGCGCATCCGTGCCGTGTATCCGATAAAGCGAGTTGCCGAGGTAGATCGCCATGGCGCCAAGCGGGTTTTTCACGCCGCCGATCATCTTCTCAGGCAGTTCGGGACGGCGCTGGCGCATTTCCGCCGGCGGGTACCAGTCCGGCCACCAGGCGATGCGAGACACCGTTTCGCTGCCGCTCCAGGCGAAGCCCTCCTTGCCGACGCTGATCGTGTACACGAACGCGGTCGCGTCATTGTTGATGTAGTAGAGGCGCCGTGCGCTCGTATCGATCACGACCGAGTTCGCCGCATACGGTCCCGAGAAGCTGACGCGCGGCGGCGCGACGGGCTGAATATTCGGGCGGCCGCCACCATCGGCGACCATCGGCTGCGACGGGTCAACGGGTGTCCAAAGCGGTACCGGCTGTGACGACGAATATGAGCCCCCGCTTTGATAGTCGAACGCGGAGAAGCCAAAGCCCATTTGCGGTGTGCTGCTGCGCGGCGAGGAACGCGGCGCGAATTGCGGATCGTCCCACAACCCGTTTGGAGACATTGACTGTGCAGTGACAGGCGAAGCTGCAAGCATCGGCCAAGCCACCAGTGCGGCCAACACGTTAACCACGCTTTTACGCACACGCATAACACTACGCCCCTGAAAGCGATTTCAGGCGATTAACGCGCAGTGGTTGTGCCCAGTTCCGATGCGGCGCCAGCCGGTTTACCGCGTTGGCCCTGCCTCCACAGCTTCCGTTGACGGGAAGTCCGTGGCACCCTGGGCAGCACCTACACGGTCATCAATATATAACAGTCGCTTGGGAGTTTGGCCATGACCAGCCGCACCGTTCTCTTAATTCTGGGCCTCGCCGCGGTGGCGATCCTGTCCGTTACCATGCTATCGCGCGCGCCGGAGCACACGGCGACGGAGCCCGCCACAGCTCCGCCAGCGGCTTCGGATACGGCGGCACCCTCAGCGCCGGCCGAGCCGGCGGCATCAGGCGCCGAGGTGGAAGCGCCTGGTGTTAACGTCGAAACCGACAAAGCGACGGGTGACGTGAAAGTTCAGGCCCCGGGCGTCGACGTCGAGAAGACGCACGACGGTGTCAGTGTCAAAGCCCCGGGTGGCGTCGAAATCGAGCTACCCGCAAAGGAGCCCGAGCCCGCGACGCCGTAGCGGCCGGGGCGAAGTTTGCGGGAGGGCGGCTCACCGCGCATCGCGTCAAGCAATCGAGCGCACAAGGCCGCCGTCGACGCGTAACGCCGCGCCGTTGGTGGCAGACGATTGCGTCGATGCGACGTAGACGACCAAGTTGGCGACTTCCTCGACGCTGGCAAAGCGCTGTATCAGCGACGTCGGGCGATGCTGCTTCACGAAGCTCGCCGCCATGTCGTCAACGCTGACGCCTGCATCCTTCGCCATGGCGGCCAGGAAGTCCTCGACGCCCTCCGAGCGGGTCGGGCCAGGCAGTACGGCGTTGACGGTGACGCCGGTACCGGCGGTCATTTCGGCTAGTCCGCGCGAAACAGCGAGCTGCGCCGTCTTGGTGAAGCCGTAGTGGATCATCTCGGGGGGAATATTAAGCGCCGATTCCGACGATATGAAAACGATGCGACCCCAATTGCGCTTGAGCATTTCGGGCATGTAGGCACGCGACAAGCGCACGCCCGACATGACGTTGGTTTCGAAAAAGCGAGTCCAGTCGGCGTCGGGAATATCGAAGAACGCTTTCGGCTCGAAGATGCCGGCGTTGTTGATCAGGATGTCCACGGCCGGGACGGCGG
>CADECN010000118.1 GCA_902825785.1 uncultured Hyphomicrobium sp.
GCGATCTCCTCGGCAATTGGGAAAGCTATGTCAATTCTGACAGCGAAATCGATCCGCTTATCCGCATGGCCGTCCAGCACTATCAGTTCGAAGCCATTCACCCATTTGCCGATGGCAACGGCCGTACCGGACGCATCCTAAACCTGCTGTTCCTGGTGCAAGCCGGTCTGTTGGAAAAGCCGACGCTGTATTTGAGCCGGCATATATTGCGCACGCGCTCGGAATACTACGACCGGCTGGCGCGCGTGACGCGCGATGGGGCATGGGAGCCGTGGATCATCTATATGCTGACGGCGGTCGAGCAGACCGCGCTGTGGACCAACAATAAGGTCAGTGCGATCCGGGCTCTGATGCAGGACGCGACACAGTATCTGCGCCAGACGCGGCCACGGCTCTATTCGCGTGAGCTTGTCGAACTTCTCTTTACGCAGCCGTACTGCCGCATTGAATACCTGACGGCGCATGGCTTGGGTAATCGGGTGACGGCGTCAGCGCATCTCAAGCAGCTGGTTGAGATTGGAATGCTGGAGGAAGAAAAAGTCTGGCGCGAAAAAGTCTTCATCAATCGCAAGTATCTCAATCTGCTCTCGAGTGAGGGGCACGATTTCGAGCCCTACAGCAGCGCGCGGGCATCCACGCCAGAATGAAAGCCGGTACGCTGCTCGCAAATAAAGCGGCGGACCGGACGCGCGGTCCGATCCGCCGCAACGTTCAGGCGGGTAAGGAATTCAGCACGTATGTCCGGAAGCTCCGGCTTCAGCCACCATTTGATCCTGTTCGCCACTGCCACCAGATACGCCGATCGCACCGACGACGTTGCCCTTCTTGTCCTTCAACGGGATGCCGCCGGCGAAGATCATCACGCGATCATGGTTGGACGCGTGGATGCCGAAGAACTGGTCGCCGGGCTGGCTGTTCTCTGCAAGTTCTTTGGTCGAGATGTTGAAGGCGCGCGACGTGAAGGCCTTGTTGATCGAGATGTCGATCGAGCCGATCCATGCGCCGTCCATGCGGATGTGCGCGATGAGGTTTGCGCCTTCGTCGACAACAGCGACGTTCATTGGCTGGCCGATTTCGGCGGCTTTCTTTTCCGCTGCGGCGATGATGCGGCGTGCGTCAGCGAGTTTAAGCATGGGCGTTTCCTGTAGCTTGAATGCAAGGCGTAAGGGGGCGCGATACCGACAACGATTGGCGTTCCGCACGCGTCGCAGTTAGGTGCGGGTAGCAGTAAAGGCAAGGGGAGCAGGCGTGCGAACGGCAGAAGCGGAAGAAGGGTCGCAGCAGAGGCTTGCGCGCGTTCGCCAGGAAATTGCGGATGCGGCGAAATCTGCCCGCAGACCGACGTCCGGCATCGAATTGATTGCGGTCTCGAAGACTTTCAATGCCGACGATATTCGTCCTGTCGTTGCCGCCGGTCAGCGCCATTTCGGAGAGAATCGCGTCCAGGAGGCGCAAGCTAAGTGGCCGCAGCTGCGCGCGGAATTCCCTGATGTCGTTTTGCATCTGATCGGGCCGCTGCAGTCGAACAAGGCGCGTGATGCCGTTCAGCTTTTCGACGCCATCCACAGTATCGACCGGCCCAAGATCGCTAAGGCCATCTCAGAGGAAATGGCGGCGCAAAAGCGTGTTTTGCGGCTCTTCGTTCAGGTCAATACCGGCGAGGAGGCGCAAAAGGCCGGCGTTGTTCCGCGCGAAGCAAAGAGCTTCGTCGAAATGTGCCGGAATGATCTGAAGCTCGAAATAGCGGGTCTAATGTGCATTCCGCCGGTCGATGAAGAACCGGCTGTGCACTTCGCGTTTCTGCAAAAGCTGGCGCGCGACTGCGGCGTGTCCGGCCTCAGCATGGGCATGAGCAGCGACTTCGAGGCTGCGATTGCGTTCGGTGCGACCCACGTGCGGGTTGGAAGCGCGATTTTCGGGGTCCGCTAGGACTAGGTTTTCCAAAGCAAAATTTTGACCGGTGATCTGGGCAACGCATCGGGGTGCTAGCCTTTCGGCGACGATTCGCCATCGCGCTTTGCGCTGAGGGAGCATTGAGATGACGTCTGCCGCCAAGAAAGACCCTGTCGAACTCCAGGCCGCCGCCGCAGCGGCGGAGGCCGCAGCAGTTGCGCGCGACGAAGTGCGCGAGGATGCGGGCAAAGCTCGCGCTTCAATTTCAAAGCTCTCCAAGTCGAAGGACGCGGCGACCGCGGCAGCGCGCGAAAAGTGGCACGACTTCAAGGTTGATGTCTGGATCACGCCCTTCAATTCGATTGAATTCGGGCCGTGGAAGCGGCAGCGCAACCGCGGCAAGTCGCGCCAGTTCACGACCGATATGGATGTGTTCGCCGAGGTCATCGAGAACGGCGAGCGCACAGGCGTTTTGGGCTATCGCAAGGAGCTTTGGAACGACGCGACCGGCATGGACAAGCGACTTGTCTTCAAGCTGTTCTCGGACACGTTGAACTGGCGTGCGAGCATGGATCTTCTGCTTGCACGCTCGATCCAACAGACAATTGGCGCGCGCGGGCTTCCCGTCACGACATACGCGATCAACACCGCCGACGACGACTACGTCGTCTATCTCGAGCGATCGGCGAACAAGTGGCCGCTGTGCCCGGAGCATTTTTCGTTCTTCATCATGGATGGTGGGGTGCCGAAGTTTTATCGGTTCCGGCGCGATATCATCAATCTCGGCGGCGACTACTCGCTTATCAATGAGCACGGCGAGACGGTCGGCTACATCGACGGCGCGGTATTGACCATCGGCGGGCGGTGGAGTTGCAGCGTGCGGGGCGACCATGCCGACCCGCGCGTGCTCATGGTCATGAAGCTGTTCACCGGCATGATCGTGTTCAACGGCGAGTCGCGCCGGCACGTGCGCCACATCGCGCGCGAGATCAAGGCGGGGCGCCTCACGCCAGACCTGCAGCGGCAGGAGTCCGATCTCTACATGAACCCGCGCCGGGTTCGCTGAGATTCGCTGAGACGGCCTTTGTTGCCTGTATTTTGAGCAGGCGTTGATTCTTTGCCACAAAATCGTTGAAAGCGGCTGTATCCCGCGTTCGCGGACCCGTGTGCGTTGACGACTACGCTGAATTGTTGCTGATGCCTGCCGATATAAAGTGCAGGGGGTGTGGCGCGCGGTTGTGCATTTGCGCGTCAAGTGGCCGCCCTGCGTAAAAAAAGATCAGGTGGGGCAATTTCCATGGATCAGGTTCAGCCAGGCGCTGACGTCTTCTTTTTGCTGATGGGTGCAATTCTCGTCTTCGCGATGCATGGCGGCTTCGCGTTTCTGGAGGTTGGAACCGTACGGCACAAAAATCAGGTCAACGCGCTCGTAAAAATTCTTGTCGACTTCGCCATCTCGACGACGGTTTATTTCGCGCTTGGCTACTACCTGTCCTACGGCGTCTCGTTCCTGGCGAATGCTCAGACGATCAGCTCCGAACAGGGCTTAAATCTCGTCAAGTTCTTCTTCCTTGCGACGTTTGCGGCGGCGGTTCCCGCGATCGTGTCCGGCGGAATCGCAGAGCGCGCGCGGTTCGTGCCGCAATGCGCGGCGACCGCGCTGCTGGTTGGGCTCGCATATCCCCTGATCGAGGGGACGGTGTGGAACAAGAACTTCGGCTTGCAGGACGGTCTGTTCGCGCAAACGCTCGGTGCGCCATTCAAGGACTTTGCCGGTTCCATCGTGGTCCACGCATTTGGCGGCTGGGCTGCATTCGCAGCCGTTCGTCAGCTGGGCGCGCGTATCGGGCGCTATGATCGTGGCCGGCCCATCAGCCCACCGCCGTCCTCCATCCCGTGGCTGGCCATGGGGTCATGGCTGCTGTGCATTGGCTGGTTCGGATTCAACGTCATGAGCGCGCAGAGCCTGAAGGCCATATCCGGGCTCGTCGCGATCAACTCGCTGATGGCGATGTGCGGCGGAATCCTCGCGGCGCTCGTTGCTGGAAAGAACGATCCTGGCTTCGTTCACAACGGCGCACTTGCCGGTCTCGTCGCTATCTGCGCCGGTTCTGACGTGATGCATCCGATCGGAGGGTTCATCACAGGTGCGGTCGCGGGCGCCGTCTTTGTCGTGATGTTCCAAGTTTCAACCAACAAATGGCAGATCGACGATGTGCTTGGCGTTTGGGCGCTGCACGGGCTGTGCGGTCTGTGGGGCGGTATCGCCTGCGGTATCTTCGGTCTTAGCGTGCTTGGCGGACTGGGCGGCGTGACGTTTGCCTCGCAATTCGTTGGTTCGGTTTTGGGCGCAGCGTTCGGATTCGTCGCCGGAACAATTGTCTATTGGATTGTCGATATGGCTTTCGGGTTTCGACTTGCCCCGGACGAAGAGCGGCGCGGTGCTGATCTTTCCATTCACAAGATCGGCGCCAATCCGGAAGAAGATGTGCGCATGGGGCGTGTCTAACCCATGACACGGCTAAAAACCCACGTGTCGCGGGCCACAGGTGACGTTTCGGAAACGCCGTTCGCGCTCAGTAAACCGCCGGGACGTAAATTTCTTTCGGGACCGGGCCGCGCAGATAGTCCGGATTGTGCACGCGCTCCGGCAGCGTGATGGGTGCGCGGGGCACGTCCTCATAAGGAACCTGCGACAGCAGGTGATGGATGCAGTTGAGGCGGGCGCGTTTCTTGTCGTCGGCCTCGACGATCCACCACGGCGCTTCCGGAATATGCGTGCGCTCGAGCATCGCTTCCTTGGCCTTGGTGTAGGCCTCCCAGCGACGACGCGATTCCAGATCCATCGGCGATAGCTTCCATTGCTTGATGGGATCGTGGATGCGCATCTGGAAGCGCAAGTGCTGCTCTTCGTCGGTGATCGAGAACCAGTATTTGATCAGGCGGATGCCGGAGCGAACCAGCATCTTTTCAAATTCAGGCACCGTGCGGAAGAACTCCTCGACGTCGGCGTCGGAGCAGAAACCCATCACGCGTTCGACTCCGGCGCGGTTGTACCAGGAGCGGTCGAAAAGCGCGATTTCGCCGGCCGCTGGCAGGTGTGGCACGTAACGCTGGAAGTACCACTGTGTACGCTCGCGTTCGCTGGGTGCGGGCAGAGCAACCACGCGAGCGACGCGCGGGTTCAATCGCTGTGTGATGCGCTTGATGACGCCGCCCTTGCCGGCGGCGTCGCGACCTTCGAAAATGACAACGACCTTCTCTTTGGCGTTCACGACCCAGTCTTGCAGACGTACAAGTTCGCGCTGCAGCCGGAATAGCTCCTTGAAATAGAGCTGCCGGTCGAGGAGTCCGGCTTCGGCATCGCGATCCTTGCCGTCGACGAGCTTTGCTAAGCGCTCGTCGTCCATCTCCATTTCGAACTCTTCGTCGAAACTGTCGGCGATCTCTGCTTCAACGCGCGCGGCAATGCGGGCGTCGTGCTTGTCGTGGTCGTGCTCGATCATGTCGGGGCCCGAGGCGCTGAATTGGCGAATAGCAAATGTGTGCGTGTGTATTTGTTGCAGCCGTGTGACGGCGTCGAGGTGCCTCAAAGCCCGCGATAAAGGTTACAAATGTGCGACATGGCGTCCGCGACGCACTGGTTTTTCTCGACCAAAGGTAGCGCGGTTTACGTTGACCGCATTTGCTGAGCGGGTCCTTAGCGTCTCACTTCGCATCATTTTTTGGGAAGCCCGCCGAGGTTGTGGTCTTGGGAGACCATATGCCGCGCGCAGGTTTGTCCTCTTGTTTCGGCCTCATTGGCGGTTTGTCTGCGCCCCGTTGTTAGCAGTTCACGGGAGTAAGAGGATGCGATTGGCATTTTTTGCATTGCTCGCTGGCTTCTTGTCGTTTGCCAGCGTGCCTTCAGCCGACGCGCGGCCGTTCTGGGAAGAGAGCGACCAGGTCACGCAACATACCTACCGCAAGAAGGTGAAGCATCATCGCGGCGCTACCTATCAGCGTTCGTCGTACCGCTCTTCCGGCGCAGGTCCGCGTCCCCGCCGCTGGTGCGGCTGGTGGATGCGCACGCAGCTCGGTGGTGGTCCGGAATACAATCTGGCGCGCAACTGGCGCAGGTGGGGTCGTCCCGCCGGCGGTCCCCAGGTCGGTGCAGTTGTCGTTTGGAACAGCCACGTCGGGATGATCACCGGACGTGCAGCCAACGGTCAGTGGATCGTAAAGTCAGGTAATGACGGCGGGCGCGTGCGCGAGCGCGCACGTTCGGTGGCTGGCGCCACTTTCCGCGTCGGCTAGGAAAATCCGATCGTTCGACGCTTTGAGGGCGCCGTTTCGCGTGGAACGGCGCCCTTTTCACAGGCGTTCAGTGCATCTGGGTGACACTTCGGCGTTATGGTCACTTTGGGCCCTTGTTTCGCCGCAACTTTCCGACTTGAATTGGTTTATGGGACGGGCGTCGGTCTTCTTTGGGGACGACGGGTGGGTAAGCTCTATTTCGGTTCTGTAGCGGGTGGTCTGGTAGCGTGCGCGGCCCTTGGGGTTGCGCATTTCGCGCTACGCGAGCCCATGCCCACGGTGCCAGCAACGCCACAAATTCTCTTCCGACCGGCCCAGTCGCTTGCGCCCGAATTGAACGAGCGGCGCTATGCGCCCGATGACAAGATTGCTCTCATTCAGGATCTGCAGCGCAACCTGCAGCGACTTGGCTGTTATGACGGCACCGTCAACGGCGTCTGGACACCGGCGACCCGCGATGCAATGCGCGCCTTCATCGAGCGGGTGAATGCGCGTCTTCCGACAGATCAGCCAGACGAGTTTCTTTTGAACCTCGCTGCGAGCCATGAAAAAAAGGCGTGTGTCGACAAGTCGGTCTACGCGGCGGCGGCACCGGTTCCGGCAAGCGCCAAGCGTAGATCCGCTGCTCCAACCGAGACAGGGGCGATCGAAAAGCGCGATGTTCCGGCCACCAACCCAGCCAGTTCAGGCGTGTCCGGGGGGTTGCCAACTTTTGTTCCGGTGGCGGGGCTCGAGAGTCGCATCGAGGCCGCTAAAACCGGGGAAAGCAATCAGCAGCCGCCGGTCCCAACGGTGTACGCGACGCCTGTTAAGACAGCGGCGGTGGGTGGCGACCAGGACTTGATCGCCGATTGGCTCGAAAAGGGGACGCCATCGCGTGCAACGACGGCGACCGTTGCCACGGCGAACTCGCCGGAGCCGGCACGCGCGCTGCCAAGTGTATCGGTGCAACAGGCCAGTGCCGACGAAGGGCCTGTGGCCGACGGAGCCGCACCTCGGAACGTTACCGTCACCTTCCAGCCTGAAGACGAAGTGCGTAATGGGGAAGAGGCGCCGCCCAAGGCAAAGCCGCGCAAACGTCTGCGTGCCATGAAGAATTACTCCAAGCCTCCGAAGTTCGTGAAATCGATCATGCGCGACGTGCAAAGTGCGATGTCGTCGCTCGGTCTTTATTAAGCCCATAGACGCGCGAGCCGCCTGCCAGTAATTGGGAGCATCTTCTGGCTCCGCGACGCTACATGGCACCCATCCAGCAGTCCCTTTCGGCTCTGACCTCCGGCGCCATAGTTTCTCCGTTCACGCAGTTGCGGCGCCTGCTTTCGGGCATTGAGGCGGGGCATGCGCGGCCGATCGAACTGACGATCGGGGAGCCGCGCGAGGAGATGCCGGATTTCATCGCGGGCAAGATGGCCGAAGCATCCGCGCTTTACGGGAAATACCCACCTATCCGGGGCAGCGAAGAATTGCGGGGTGCGATCGCGGGATGGCTAGCGCGACGATACGGTCTGGCGCAGACCGTCAACCCGGCGCGTGAGGTTGTCGTCCTCAACGGTTCGCGCGAGGGCCTGTTTTTCGCCTGCCTGCCAGCTGTGGGCCGCAAGGCGGTCGAGGGTCGACCGGCGATCCTCATGTGCAACCCTTACTATTCCGCCTACGTGGCGGGTGCGCTCGCAGCCGGTGCCGAAGCGGTTTTTTTGAATGCCACGCGAGAGACGGGGTTTCTGCCGGATCTCGACGAGATTACCGATGATGTCAGCCTGCTTGCCCGGACGTGCGCGCTGTTCATCGGTTCGCCGGCCAATCCGCAAGGTGCGGTCGCATCGCCGGATTACATCGCGAGAGCATTGGCGCTCGCACGCGCCCATGACTTCATGCTGTTTCTCGACGAGTGTTACTCGGAGATTTACACGGAGTTCGCGCCGGCCGGCGGGCTTGAAGTCGCGGCAGCGACGCCGGAACGCTTCCGCAATCTTGTCGTCTTCAACTCGCTGTCGAAGCGTTCGAACCTGCCTGGCTTGCGATCGGGGTTTTGCGCGGGCGATCCTGACTACCTAGATACCTACGCCGAAGTTCGGAATATGTGCGCGCCGACGGTGCCGGGCGCGGTGCAGGTCGCCTCTGCCGCCGCGTGGGCGGACGAGGCCCATGTCGTTCGATCGCGGGCTGCCTATATCGAGAAATTTTCCATTGCGGATGAATTGCTTGGCGAGAGGTACGGTTATCGCCGGCCGGCCGGAGGATTTTGCCTTTGGCTCGATATGAGTCGATACGGCGGCGGCAGTGACGCTGCGGTAACCTTATGGAAAGACGCAGGCGTCAAGGTGATACCCGGTAGCTTTCTGGCTCAGACCGGGCGAGACGGAACCAATCCCGGCGCGAACTATGTCCGCGTCGCATTGGTCCAGGACCCCGCGACCATCCGGGAAGCGCTCGAACGCACGATTTCCGTGCTGCGTTGAAGAGTACGTTCGCGCCGATGTCACTGGATACGCGAGGATACGATCCTCAGCGTCTGCTGCCGCAGTCGCTCGAGGACCGATTGCTGGGGTTGCTGGGCCGCGTCGGTGGCAGCGCGCTGTTCGCGCTCGTCGCCGTATTGTGGCTCTGCCTCGCTACCTGGTCGGTGGTCGATCCTAGTCTGACGCACGCAACCGCGAACGAGCCGACGAACGTGCTCGGCCGGCTGGGCGCCATCATTTCAGATCTTTTGCTGCAGACGCTAGGCTTTGCTGCGGCGTTTGCGCTTGTCGCTCCACTCGTTTGGAGCGTCGAGCTGCTGCGTTCCGAGCGCGTCGTATCCGGACGCCTCAAACTCGGGTTTTTTCCGCTCGCCGTTCTCGCCTGCGCGGGTGCGCTGTCGGCGCTTCCTATCGCGGCCAGCTGGCCACTCAATCACGGATACGGTGGCGTTTTGGGCGACGGTGTTTTCAACGTCGTCAGCCGCTTGTTTGCGGTGGTCAATCAGGATCGCGCCGGGCTTGCGAGCGGCCTGGTGCTGGCGTCGGTCGCGTTCGCCATGTCAGGCAAAACGATCGGGTTCGACGCGGAAGAGCTGTTGCGTCTACTGGTGACTTCTTGGCGGGACGTTCTCCATCGCGTGCGCACCAGGCCAAAAAGGCATGTGCCTCCGCCTGCCGCGTATGATGAGGAAGACGAGAACCCGTCCTGGTGGGTGCGCGGAGAAAAAGGTCCCGTCATCGCTACGCCGAGCCGCGCAGACCCGGTCCAGCAAACCGAGCCGATGCTGCCCATGCCGACGGGCCTATCGCCCAATAGAGATTTTCGCGTTGGGCCGGAACGGCATTGGCCGGATTTGTCAATTCAGCCGCCGGTAGAACACGCGCCTCACGAACAGTTCGTGCCGATGAGCTCGCCCAATTTGCCTCCCGTCTTTCCCCGAGGCTTCAATCCGCCGGCAGGCTCTGTTCCGCCGACGGCGCATGTTGCCGTGGACGAAGACATCGCCAATCGCGGCGTCGGATTCGATCACAGCACCGATATGGCGAGCGAAGAGATCGCGCGACGCTTTGCGCCTGCGAGCGTACAAATCCAAAACGCGGGCGTC
>CADECN010000119.1 GCA_902825785.1 uncultured Hyphomicrobium sp.
AGTTCTCCCTCGAGAGTCGTGGAAGACCACCACGTTGATAGGCCGGGTGTGGAAGCGCAGCAATGCGTGTAGCTTACCGGTACTAATAACTCGATCGACTTGATTGCTCTCATTTAGCAATGCTCATCGTTCGCCTCACGCCGCAGGTCGCGCTGAACAGCGCGACGCGGCTCCGGCAGGGCGCCACTTGTGGCGGCGCAAACTCATGCGAAGCATGTCTTCGACATGACCGCGCGCTCGGACCTTCGGTCCGCCTGACGATGGGCGTAGGAATTAGAAAGACCTTGTGCGAATGCCGTGTGCGGAATGCTCCGCGCGTGGCGGCCGGCTCGCGGAACGCGAGTCGCCACGCGCCAAAAAAGAAGTTCATGACGTCTCCGCTGACCTGGTGATTATGGCGGGGTGGCTGCACCCGATCCCATTCCGAACTCGGCCGTGAAACGCCCCAGCGCCGATGGTACTTCGTCTTAAGACGCGGGAGAGTAGGTCGTTGCCAGGTCTGCCGAGCCGTCATGAAATTTCTGACCCGTGCCTTCCGGCCGGCTCCGCGAAAGCGTGAGCTCCGGCAGGCTCCCGGAACGGGAGTCGGAGCGAACCAACAAAGAAGTCAATCACCTCTGTGCGAAATTCAAAAAAGCGCCGCCGGCTCTCGTAGCCCGCGGCGCTTTTTGCGTTTAATCCGAGCTGTCCATCCGCGGAGGCGCTCGTGTCACCCGAAAGGTCTCCTCGCGCCTTTGACTGGCGCATATCGCTGCCGGTCATGGCGATCGTGCTTTTGGCGGCGCTCGCGATCGCAATCGTGTCCGCGCAGCCGATAATTGTCACCGCAGACCACGCCGCACTCGAGGCGATGAAGCAGATCCGCACGCCGGCGCGCGACGATCTCGCCATCGCGCTGACCCAGCTCGGTGATCCAGACGTCGCATGGCCGGTGAGCATCGCCATGGTGCTTTGGCTGGCAACCTTGGGACGCTCGCCGCAGGCGGCGATTTTTTACGCTGTTACCGTCGGCGGTGCGGCGGCGCTGAACTCCCTGATCAAGGTGCTTTTCACACGAGCGCGGCCGAACACATTCGACTACGAGGGCTTCACTGCATTCTCGTTTCCGAGCGGCCACGCAACTTCGAACATCGTGCTCTACGGCACACTCGCGATCCTCATTACGCGCGAGATCGCACCGCGCCATCGCGCGCCGTTTGCGGCACTTCTTGTCGCATTCGGGGCACTTATCGGCCTCTCGCGCATTTATCTCGGCGCGCATTGGATGTCCGACGTCGCCGGCAGCGCGCTTCTTGCGACAGCAATCCTGAGTGTCGCCGCGTACTGGTACGCGTCGGCTCCAAGACCGCAGGTCTCGCCCGCCCGTCTGTCCACCGTCGCTGTGATCAGCCTGATTATTTTCGGTGGCGCGAACATCTTGCGAAACCATCAAGCCGATGCCGCGCGTTATGCCGTTGAACAAGCGGCGGCAGCGCCTCACACGCAGCGCGGCGGAAATGATGACGACAACCGAACGTATCGGCAAATCGGCACTCCAAGAGCAAATCCGCCGGGATAGGCGCGCTGTTCTTATCGTCAACACACAGGCTCGCAACGGCGGCGACAAATTCGAACACGCGCAAGGTCTGCTGCAGGCCGCGGGCATCGAACTCGTTTCGTCGATCCCTGTCGAAGATGCCGACGCTGTCGAGGACGTGGTCAAGGCTGCGCTCAATCGCGGCCATCGCTGGGTGATTGTCGGCGGCGGCGACGGCACGATCAGTTCGGTGGTCGACCATTTCGCATTTCGCGACGCAGTGTTTGGCCTGCTTCCTCTCGGGACCGCCAACAGCTTCGCGCGCACGCTTTCGATCCCGACCGATCTGCCAGGCGCGGTCGATGTGCTCGTCAACGGCAAAGTCGTGGATGTCGACCTCGGCCTGATCGATGACGATTGTTTTGCCAACGGCGCGGCGCTCGGATTGTCGGCCGCCATCGCGAAGGCAAAGCCGCGAACATTGAAGCGCTGGCTCGGGCCGGCGGCTTACCTGATCGTCGCCGCGCGCGAGTTGGCGCGCCACAGGTCGTTCAAGTGTCGGCTCATTGAGGATGACGGCAGCGCGCGGACGTTCGATGCGCTCGAGCTGAGGATCGCGAATGGTCAGTACCACGGCGGCGTGCGCGTCGCGGCCGACGCCAGTGTCGAGAGCCGCGACATCTCGCTCTACGTTGTGAAAGGAACATCGCGGTTGAAGCTGGCGCGGGTTTGGGCCGAGAAGCTTTTGGGACGTCCGCTTTCGATCGACGATGTCGAAATTATCCGCGCTGCGAAGGTTCGCATCGAAACTGATCCGCCGCGCAGCGTCTCGGTCGATGGCGAGGTGACGACAAAGACCCCCGTGACCGCATCGGTCGCGCGCCAAGCGCTGCACGTCATTGTCCCGAGCGATCGTCGCGACCTCAAATGATGCGCGTCAGCACGGCTGCCTTTAACCGCCTGCCTCAACGCACGTTCAAGTTGCGCAGCCGGTTAGGCCTTAAGCATGCGGCAAAATCGCCGCTCAGCGACCAAAAGCGCCGTAGGCAGATCCGTTCCAGGCCTGTAACCCACGGGACAACCTCTGGCACGGCATGTGCTTAGGTTAAGGCACAGCTAAATGCCTTGAAGTCCGGGAATTGCGTTGTGCCGAAAGTTCACAAGACAGTCGTAACAGTATTGAGGCGGTTTGTCGGAGAGCCGCGCCGCGCGATCTATCACGCAACGACGCTGCGCGAACTTGAGATCGACGCCCTCGACCTCCCGATCGTCTTCCTTGATCTGGAGGACGAGTTGAACGTCTCGCTTACCGGGGACGACGCGGGCGACATCAGGACTGCCGGCGAACTTTTCGAACGCGTTGTCTTTCGCGTGCGGGAAAAGCGAAAGCGCACTCAAATGTCGACGCTCGCCACCAAGCCGAAACGGGGCTGGATGTCGACAGGCATCGAACAACGCCGCTAGCGAGCGTATTCTCTACGCAGTCGCTAGAACGTTGAATCCCTCGTAGACGCCAACACCTTCGCCAATTAATCGCACCCCGGTTACCCGTGCGTCGCCTGGCCCCTGCGCGCACAGTCGGAGCATGTCGTCGACCTGCGCGTGCGTGCCCTGCAGCACCAATTCCACCGAACCGTCACGGCGGTTTCGCACCCAACCCGACAGCTCTAGCTCTTGTGCCGTCGCTTCCGTCCACGCCCGGTAGCCGACGCCCTGAACGCGGCCTTCGATCCGAACATGCACAGTCCGCTCACCGCTCATTCCTTCGAGGCCCTCTAAGCCGCAACCGGTTCCGGCTGGCGTTGCGATCGCTCCGTCGAAACGATAAGCGCAGCGGCCACGAGACAAGCAGCGCCAGCAAGCATCAGCGACGGCATGTAGCTCTGGAACTCGGTCCGGAAGAAACCTGCAAGATAGGCCGCCGCAGCGGCACCGAGCTGGTGACCCGCGAAGATCCAACCGAACACCATGCCGGCCCGCTCCGCGCCGAACCTTTCGACCGTCAGCTTGACCGTTGGCGGGACCGTTGCCACCCAGTCAAGCCCATAGAACACGGAAAACAATGCGAGCGCATAGAGCGAGAAGTCGCTGAACGGAAGGAACAGCAACGACAGGCCGCGCAAACCGTAGAACCAGAAAAGAAGCCAGCGATTGTCGTAGCGATCGGAAAGCCAACCGGCCGCGATCGTGCCGACGAAATCGAACGCTCCGATGACGGCAAGCGTGCCGGCAGCCTTTACGGGCGCGATACCATAATCGCCGCAGATGGCGATCCAATGCGTCTGCACGAGGCCGTTGGTGCTGAAACCGCAGATGAAGAAGGTGAAGAATAGCACCCAGAAAATTCGCGTTCGGCCTGCATCGAAAAGCGCTTGCACCGGTGACGCGAGCAAGGCTCCCAGGCCTGGCCGCGCCGGACGCGGCTTGGAATGCTGCGCGCCGTAAGGCGCAAGCCCGACATCCTGCGGATCGTCTCGCATGAATATGAGGACGAGCAGCGCCGCGAATGCGAGCACCGCCACGACGAGCATCAGCGCTGTCCGCCAGCCGATGCTCTCCGCTACCGCCGCAAGCAGCGGCAGAAAGATGAGCTGACCGGTTGCGTTGCTCGCCGTAAGAAGGCCGACCACAAATCCGCGCCGCTTCTCGAACCAGCGCGCGGCCACCGTCGCTCCCAGCACCAGCGCGGTCATGCCGGTGCCGACGCCGAGCACGACCCCCCACAGCGCCACGAGTTGCCAGAGCTCCCGCATCCACAAAGACAGCACGATGCCGGAACTGATGAGGCCAAGGGCGGTGAGCGTAACGGCGCGAATCCCGAACGCGTTCATGAAGGCGGCCGCGAACGGTCCGAGCAGCCCGAACAGCACGAGCCGCAAAGCGAACGCCGAGGAAATCTCGGATTTGCTCCAGCCGAACTCCTTTTCCAGAGGGACCATGAGCACGCCGGCCGATCCCATCGCACCAGCGGTCGCAAGCATCGTTAGAAAGGTGACGCCGGCGACGACCCAGCCGTAGTGGATACCCCTCGCGTTCAGCCAGGACGAAACCGACGAAGTGTTCACTGGCGCGCTCATAGAACACCAATGATGGCTTTGAGATCTGCGACGCCGGTGATGCCCAGTGCCTTCTCGATCTCAGCTTGCGCCTCGTCCCAAAGCGGCTCGGCCGTTGCGAGAACGCTCCGACCTTTTCGCGTCAGCGATACGGATGCCTCGCGCTGATCCCCGCCCGGGGCGCACTGCACCAGGCTCATGCGTTCGAGAACCTTGATGTTACGGCCGATAGTTGAGCGGTCGAGCTGAGTGGCGCGACCAAGCGCCGTGAGCGAAATCGGGCTGCGCCGCTCGATGTTCCGCAACAAGCTGAACTGGGCGAGATTGATGCCGGTCGGTTCCAACGCCGCGTCGTATCGTGCTGTCACGCGTCGTGTCGCGCGCCGCAGAGCGCCGCAATAGCACATCGTTTTCATGATGCGGGTATATACCCGTATGAATGACGTGGCAATGCCGCTAGCCACCAGCGGACCGTGCGCGGGCTCATCGCGCGAGGACGGGTAGATTGGAGGCGTCAGTGCGGAAACGCGCTGCGAGATCCGTTCAGGGCAACGAACTTCGTGCCGAAATCAGCACGAATGCTTCAACGCGAAGCGCGATAGTGCTTCAAGGAGCGAAATCCTGCCTTGATCTTGTATCTAAAATGACATAACGGCTTACTATCCTCAGAATTGGAATATCGGTGAGCGGGGGTTCCCGAATTCAGTAGGTAACGGCCGAAACCAGGCGTTTTTGCCTGGGTGCGGGGCTGCCTAAGCGTGGACTGATGGACCGCCGCAAGTACATCGAGAACCCCTATCGGCCAGGCGCTGGCCATAAGCCGCCTCATTTTGCCGGGCGCAATCGCGAGTTGTCACACTTCAAGCAGCTCCTCAGGCAGAATTTCACCACCGAGAATTTGCTGATCACCGGTCTGCGCGGCATGGGCAAGACGGTCCTTGTCGGTCAGCTCCGCACGCTCGCGGAACGCGAGGGCTGGGTCTGGATCGGCAACGACCTGTCCGAATCCGCTTCGCTTTCGGAAGACCGGATGGCGCTGCGGATCCTAACCGACGTTTCCGACGGCTTGACCCGCGTGCTGACGCACCATAACGAGTCGAGGGACGGGCGCTACGCAAGTCACCGCAACGACGACAAGGATGTGCCGCTGCCCTTCGAGGCGCTGCGCAACATGTACGAGCAGGCGCCGGGCCTGCCGAGTGATAAACTTCGCCACGTCCTTTCGCGACTGGGCTCTATGGTGAATCACGCCAAGGCGCGCGGCATCGTTTTCGCCTACGACGAAGCCCAGTGCCTGCACGATCACGCTGAGCGCAACGAATACCCCATGTCGATGCTGATCGAGACGATCGCATCGTTGCAGAAGAACGAAGGCGTCGCTCAGTGCCTGCTTGTCTTGAGCGGCCTGCCGCAAGTCTTCGACGCTCTGACCGAGACTCGCACTTACACCGAGCGCATGTTCCACGTTATCAATCTCGATCGCTTGAGCCGGTCGGAGGCCTACGCAGCCTTCATGACGCCGCTCAGCGATTTGATGCCGCCGCTGTTTGCGCATCCGGATCTGATTGAGAAGGTCGTGGACCTGACGGGCGGCTACCCCTATCTGATCCAGTTCTTCGGCAAGGAGCTTGTCGATCATCTGCTCCAGAACGGCGGCGTTCTCGACGTCGATCAGTTCCCGTCTGATTCTGTCATTGACCGCCTGGACTCAGGGCTCTTCGCCGCCCGCTGGAACCGAACGACCGACAAACAGCGCGACGTCCTGAAATTGATTGCCAGCCGGCCGAATACAAGTTCCCCGGATTTCTCCGCGCAGGACATTGCGTCGATAAAGGACAGCGATCTGACCAGCGCTCAGGCCACGCAGGTGCTGCAGGCGTTGTGCGAACGCGGCCTGATCTATCGGACACGTCACGGCCGCTACGCGTTTACGGTGCCGATGTCGGAGACCATGATCTTGCGCCGCTTCCGCAATCAGGCGGAAGTTGAGGAAAGCCGTCAGAATGCGCTCGGCCTGGCACTGGCCGGACCGATCGAGCAGCCAAAGGCTATCGAAAGCGCGGAAAGTAAGCGCAAGCGGTGGTCGTGGTTCCGCTGACGCTCGCATAGAAACGGCGAGCCTCATCCATCAGCGCTTTCGCGCCGTCGGCGCTTCCTCCACAAGTCTATCCAGTGGCAGCGCGGTCTTGTACTTGATCTGCTTTAGCGCGAAGCTCGAGCGGATGGTCGCGACGCCGGCGACGCCGGACAGGCGATCGATGATCAGGTGCTGGAGAGCCAGCGTATCGGGCACCACGACGCGCAGCAGGTAGTCGGCGTCGCCCGTCATGAGATAGCACTCCATGACCTCCGGAATGCGCAGAATAGCGCGTTCGAACGCTTGCAGCGCGGCGGCGGTCTGCTTCTCGAGCGTCACCTGGATGAAGACGCTGATGTTGGAGCCGAGCTTCGCCGCGTCAAGCAGCGCCACGCGCCGAGCGATCACGCCGGACGTTTCGAGCGCACGCACGCGCGCCAGGCACGGCGAGGGTGACAGGCCGACCCGCTCGGCGAGTTCGACATTGGTCAGGCCCGCGTCGTCCTGGAGCTCGGTTAGGATTCGTCGGTCTATGGCGTCCAGCAGGATCGTAGGCATGATATGCTTTCAAAAATGACGATAGCGGCACAAAATGCCTTATTGTGCGAATTTTGTGAAGCAAACAGTACATCACGCTGAAGCTTTTGCTTAAGATGCCGCTCCGCGCGTTGATATGAGAGAGGCATAGCCGTGAAGAACGACGCACGCCGAAGCTTCGCGATCGAGGCGGACCCGTCTGACAGCGATCCCTCCGAGACGACCGACTGGCTCGTGTCGCTGGAATCCGTCTTCCGCCACGCCGGGCCCGAGCGCGCCGAGTACATCCTGTCCGCGCTGCACGAGAAGGCGACAGAGCTTGGCGTCTTTGCCGAGCATCTGCCGTATCTGCCCTATCGGAACTCGATTCCAGCAAGCAAGCAGGGGGTATATCCGGGCAACATCGAGCTTGAGACCCGCATCAGCACGATCATCCGCTGGAATGCGCTCGCAATGGTGGTGCGCGCCAACAAGGCATACGGAGAGCTTGGCGGCCACATCGCGAGTTACGCATCCGCCGCCGAAATATTCGAAGTCGGCTTCAACCACTTCTTCCGCGCGCCGCACGGCGCTGATCTGGGCGACGTCGTCTACTTCCAACCTCACTCGGCGCCGGGCGTCTATGCCCGTGCGTATCTGGAGGGCCGCCTGAGTGCGGAGCAGCTAAAGCGCTATCGCCAGGAGATTGGCGGTGGCGGCTTGAGCTCATATCCCCATCCATGGCTGATGCCCGATTTCTGGCAGGTTCCAACCGGCTCCATGGGTATCGGCCCAATCAACGCCGTCTATCAGGCCCGTTTCATGCGCTATCTGCGCGACCGTGGTCTGGTCGAGACGGATGGCCGCCACGTCTGGGGCGTTTTCGGCGATGGCGAGATGGACGAGCCGGAATCGATCGCCGGCCTTTCTCTCGCCGGCCGCGAGCGATTGGACAACCTGACATTCATCATCAACTGCAACCTGCAGCGCCTCGACGGTCCGGTGCGCGGCAACGGCCAGATCATTCCCGAACTGGAGATCATCTTCCGCGCCGCCGGTTGGAACGTCATCAAGGTTCTGTGGGGCTCGGAGTGGGACGAACTTTTCGCCCGCGATACCAACCACGCACTGCTGCGCCGGTTCGCGGCGACCGTTGACGGCAAGTACCAGACGCTCGGCGCCAAGGACGGCGCCTACAACCTCGTCCACTTCTTCGACGAGGATCCCGAGGTACATGAGCTCGTCGCCGGCATGTCGGACCGGCAGATCGACGCCTTGAAGCGCGGCGGCCACGACTTCGCGAAGCTGTACGCCGCCTACAAGGCCGCCAAAGCCCATAAGGGTCAGCCAACCGTCATCCTCGCCAAGACCAAGAAGGGTTACGGCATGGGCGGCGCGGGTGAGTCGCGTATGACCGCCCACCAGGCCAAGAAGCTCGACGTCGCAGCTTTGATCGCATTTCGCGACCGCTTCGACTTGCCGCTCACCGATACCCAGGTCGAGAATTTGGAATTTTTCCGTCCGGCCGACGACAGCGCAGAGGTCGCCTATCTCCGCGCTCGCCGGGAAGCGCTGGGAGGCTATCTGCCTGCGCGCCGCCGCACCGCGCCGACAATCGAACTCCCCGCACTTTCAAGTTACGGCGCCTTCGCGCTTGCTGCCGACGGCAAGGAGATGTCGACGACGACGGCGCTCGTGCGCTTGTTCAGCAACCTTTTGAAAGACAAGCAGGTGGGGCCGCGCATTGTTCCGATCGTAGCCGACGAGGCGCGCACCTTCGGTATGGCCAACCTGTTCCGTCAGATCGGAATCTACGCGCCGCTCGGCCAGCTCTACGAGCCCGAGGACCGCGATTCGATGCTCTACTACCGGGAAAGCCGCGACGGACAGCTGCTGGAGGAAGGCATCACCGAAGCTGGCGCTGTTTCCTCATGGGTCGCCGCCGCCACCTCCTACAGCGTGCACGGTCTCCCGATGCTGCCGTTCTATATCTTCTATTCGATGTTCGGCTTCCAGCGCGTCGGCGACTTGATCTGGGCTGCGGCCGACCAGCGCGCGCGCGGCTTCCTGTTCGGCGCCACCGCCGGCCCCACGACGCTGGGCGGCGAAGGCCTGCAGCACCAGGACGGCAGCTCGGTGCTGGCGGCCGCGCAGGTGCCCAACTGCCGCGTCTGGGACCCGTGCTTCGCCGGCGAGCTGGCGGTGATCGTCGAGCACGCCGCGCGCCGCATGCTGGAGCAGCAATGCGACGAGTTCCACTACGTGACGCTGATGAACGAGAACTACGCGCAGCCCTCGCTGCCGGCCGCGGCCCACGACGACCTGCTGCGCGGCATGTAC
>CADECN010000120.1 GCA_902825785.1 uncultured Hyphomicrobium sp.
CGCGCGCGGCGCTGGCGGCGATATCGATCGTGCCATCATCGCCGACGTCGCGCGGATCGATGAAACCGCCCGGCATGTAAATGCGGCCGGAATTGACGTTGCCATCCCGTTGCTGCCCCAAAACGACACCGCCGTCAGAGCCGATCAGGAGTGCCGATCCGAATACGTCAAGGACTCCGGCGGCGGGCTGGCCGAGGGCGCGCCAATAAAGGAAACTTGCAAAATCGGTGGCAATGAGCTCGGCTGAAAAGGTTTGAGTATCGACGGCAATTCGCTGCGCCAAATGTATCTTGCCGTTGAAATAGGCGGGCTTAGCGAGCGTTTCCTTTTCCCAATTGGCGGCAATTGCATCGGCGTTGTTGCGCGCGAACGCCCAGGTGCCCGCAACAGCCCGCAGATCGCACGCCGACCTGTGATGAACCCCCTCCGCGAGCGGCCAGGCCTCCGTCGCAACCACGTTCGCACTCATCCGTGTACCGCCAAAGCTGATGCAAAATCGAGTATGGCCACTATTCAGCCCCGAATAGGACAAATGCGAAGCTTGCCGCCGCATCCGATCGAAATACTCTGGTAGCTGATATTGCCGCGTAATTTTTATTCCCGATCGAAAGAAAGATTTTCGACTCCACGAAAGAACAACATTTGGTCATCAGGCGGTCACGATCTGAGCCGCATATCTGGCTCACGACATCGTCGCCGGGGGGCGACAGTCAAGATCTCCCCAGCGTTCTGCGGCCGGTTAAACATCCGGCGTTGCATATGAGTTTTGTTCGGCTGGGCTCGACGCACGACCAGCCTGACATGACGCCAACGGGCGCACGCGGCAGACGCCGCGATGCGTGCCCCGTCAGATCCGAGGATGTCGCGCAAGCGACAGCATCGGAAACGGGCGGCAGAGGTCCCCGCTCCTCTGCCGCCCGTGTCGGCTCCGGGTGCGTATCCCAGCCATCGGGATTGTCTCGGACATCGACTGGAAGGCTCGCGCTGCCAAACGCAAACCCTCCCCAAGAGTGTGGCAGCGCGGGTTTTTCTGTGATTTGAGCCGGCCGCCTTTTTAGTCAGGACCAGTCGCTTGCGCGATGCGGACGCGTCTTTCCTCGTTTCGATTCAGCTTGCCGAGGATACTTGTTCGATTGCGCTTCTTGGCCAGCCGCGGGCGCGGCCGACTGCGTTTTTCATCGTCAGTCCTTCTGGCGCGACACGCCGAAAGCGGCGGCTAGCAGCCATGGCGTGCAAGGCAGCGGTTGAACCGCCACGTGCGCCAGCCCCAGCGATCGGCGCATTCGTGGCGCCACAAGCCGCAGCTGCGGGCCTCTCCAACGACAATACCGACGCCCGGGCCGCGGGAGCGCCAATCCCTGTCGCCGTCCCAGCGATCATGATGCCGGCCAATATTGAGATCGACTCCAACGTCGGCAGCTTTGACAGCCACAGGCTGCGTGAGCGTTACTGCGGCAAGCGCGGCCGCAACGAATAGTGGTCTTATCATCGTTCAACCTCCAATTCGCACCCAAGCGGCGCTTGGGCGCGTCGAGACAAACGATCACCATCAACCCCGCGTTCCAGGCGGCCGCTATACGAAATCGTATACGAAAAAGCCCGCTGGGCGGTGCCAGCGGGCTTTCTCAGACGCCATCTTCGGAAAGGCGTTGAGGCCCTCGTGCCTCAGTTCTTGCCCTTGTCGACGAGTTTGTTTTTGGCAATCCAGGGCATCATGGCGCGCAGTTTCGCGCCGACTTCCTCGATCTGGTGCGCGTCGTTCAAGCGGCGCGTCGCCTTGAAGCTCGGCTGGCCAGCCTTGCACTCCAACATCCAATCGCGCGTGAAGCGGCCAGACTGGATATCGGCGAGCACACGTTTCATCTCCGCCTTCGTCTCAGGTGTAACGACGCGCGGACCGGTGCGGTATTCACCGTATTCGGCCGTGTTCGAGATCGAGTAGTTCATGTTGGCGATGCCGCCTTCGTAGATGAGGTCGACGATCAGCTTCACTTCGTGCAGGCACTCGAAGTACGCCATCTCCGGCGCGTAACCGGCGTCGACCAGCGTTTCGAATCCGGCCCGTATCAGTTCGACGAGGCCGCCGCACAGGACCGCCTGCTCGCCAAAGAGGTCGGTTTCGCATTCCTCCTTAAAGGTCGTCTCGATCACGCCCGAACGGCCTCCGCCGACAGCGCTCGCGTACGACAGGAACAGATCGTGGGCGTTGCCGCTCTTGTCCTGATGGATAGCGATCAGGCATGGCACGCCGCCGCCCTTCTGGTATTCGCCGCGCACGGTGTGACCCGGGCCCTTGGGCGCGACCATGCCGACATCAAGGTCGTCGCGCGGCTCGATCAGGTTGAAGTGAACGTTTAGGCCGTGCGCGAACATGAGCGCCGCGCCCTTCTTCATGTTCGGAGCCAGATGCTCCTTGTAGATGTCGCCCTGCAGCTCGTCGGGCGTCAGCATCATGATGACGTCTGCCCACTTGGCGGCTTCCGCGACATCCATGACCTTGAAACCAGAACTCTCCGCTTTTTTGGCCGAGGGCGAACCCTTGCGCAGCGCCACCACAATATCCTTCACACCTGAGTCCTTCAGGTTCAGCGCGTGGGCGTGGCCCTGGCTGCCGTAGCCGACGATGGCGACCTTTTTGGATTTGATGAGGTTGATGTCGGCATCACGATCGTAATAGACGCGCATGGGCGGCCTTTCGGGTTCCCCGGACGAAACGTCGGTCGGGCTTGGGTTGAAAGTTCAAGGCACGCAGGCGGCGCCTCAAGTTCGGGCGGAACCTAACGAGATCGCCGCTCCGTTTCAACGGGCCGCGTGCGTTCAGCCCCGTCGCCTCGACCCGAACGCCGCCAGCGGGATTTCCGCGACCGGCAACAATACGTTAACCGCTCCCTAACCCGAACCCTTTACCATCGTAACTCTTCTTTTATTTGCGCAACTTTGCACTGGCGGACCCAATGAAACTGCGCCACGCCGCTCTGAGCTTCCTCGCCGCGATCACCATGGCGGGCTGCGGAAACAGTTCTGAACCGAGCCAGCCCCAGGTCAAGGTGCCTCGCGGCATCTTTATTTCGGCGTCCGATTGCGCGGATGCAGGCAAACTCACTCTGGACGAGTGTGGCCAGGCAATCGACATGGCGGTCGCGCTGCATGAGAAGCAGGCGCCGTTCTACACCTCGCTGCAGAAATGCGTGGCGGCCGAAGGGTCCGATTTCTGCGACAAGACCGTGGATGGATATCGCGCACGGCTTCAGGCGTTCCTCGTGACCCTGAACCCGAAGCGGCCGACGGCAGCGCCGCTCTATCCGTCCAAGCCCGGATCGCCCGGATTTCGCTCGGCCGCAAAAGAGGCCGTCGACGCCACCGATGAATCGCTCAACGTCTCGGTCGCCGCGCTGACGGTTGCGAACGAAAACGGCAAGAACGGCAAGAAGCGATAAGCGCGGCAGACGTCGCGTCAGCGCGCAGGCGCGTGATTGGCGAATAGCGGCCAGAGCGACGCGATTAGCGCGATTGCCATGACGCGATTGAACCACGTGCGTCGTTGCTCGTTCTCGAGCCATCCTCGCAATCCCTGTCCAAACGCGGCCCACGTCGCAGCGGAGGCAAGCGAAACCGCCAGCACCAGCACCGACATGACGGAGAGATCGGACGCCAGGTGGTCGGGTCGCACGAAATTGGCTGACGCCGCTAGAGCGACCGCCACGCCCTTCGGGTTCACCCACTGGAACAATGCGGCCTCAAGGAAACTCAGCGGGCGACCGGTTCCGCTGGCGTCGCTAGGCTTTGCCGCGGTCGCGATGCGCCAAGCAAGCCAAAGCATGTAGACGGCACTGCAGTACCGCAGGGCGTCGTAGAGCAGCGGTTCGATAGCGAATATTCGGCCCAAGCCCAACGCCACGGCGGCGAACATCACGACGTATCCGATGGTGATGCCGGAGATGTGAGGCAGCGTTCGCGCAAAACCGAAATTCACGCCGGACGCCAGCAGCATGGCGTTGTTGGGACCGGGCGTAAATGCGGTGACGAGCGCGAAGGCTAGTGCGGAAAGCAACACGTCGGTCGGCATCATGGCTGTAAGGGCCGCCGGGATGGCGCTGCGTTGATCCGGTTCATCGGATCAGAGCGTACCTGCGCCGCGCCCGATCGCGGCGATGCCCGTGCGCGATACTTCGACCAAGCCGAGTTCCGACATAATCTGAATGAAGGTCTCGATCTTCGAGGGTTTGCCGGTGATCTCGAATACGAAATGCTCGGTGGATGTGTCGACCACCTTGGCACGGAAGATTTCGGCCAGCCGAAGGGCCTCGATGCGCTTTTCACCCTTACCGGCGACTTTTATCAGGGCCAGTTCGCGCTCGATCGAGCCTCCCTCGTCGGTCAAGTCGCGCACACGGTGAACCGGCACCAAGCGTTCAAGTTGGTGCTTGATCTGCTGAATGACCGCAGGTGTTCCGCTCGTGATGATGGTGATGCGCGAGAGGTGCTTCTCGTGCTCGACCTCGGTCACGGTCAGCGAGTCGATGTTGTAGCCGCGCCCGGAGAAAAGTCCGATGACGCGCGCGAGCACACCGGGTTCGTTGTCGACGATGATCGACAGCGTGCGCGATACGATCTCCTGCGTGCGGGTCGGGCTTGGGTAGTGCGACTGTTTTTGCGGCTCGGCCATGTCGGTCTTTCGGTTCAGCGGTACGATTTGAGTATTGTGTGCCCGGCCGCGTAATCGGGGATCGACCACGTTTCCTTCAGCGCGGCGTGGCGCCAGGCGAGGTAGGCCGGGTGGTTGAGAATTGTATCGATGTAGGCGCGCGTGTCGTTGCGCACGGGAATCTGGTAGGTTTCGAGGCGCGTCGCAACCGGCGCGTACATGGCGTCGGCGGCACTGAATTTTCCGAACAGATATGGGCCACCACTGCCGAAGCGATGACGGGCCTCGGACCAGATGTCCTCAATGCGCGAGATGTCGCGCTGGAGCGGTTCGTTGATTTCGGGCGTCGCGTAGTGAGCGGCGATATTCATCGGGCAGCCCTGGCGCAGCGGTAAAAACCCGCCGTGCATCTCGTTGGCAATGGCGCGAGCGTGCGCGCGGGCAACCTTGTCCGCCGGCCAGATGTTCTTTTCTGGATAGGACTCGGCCAGAAATTCGATGATCGCGAGGCTTTCCCAGATCGTCTGCTCCGACGTGACCAGGGCCGGAACCTTTCCCGAAGGAGACTGCGCCAGCACGCGCTCGCGGCTGTCGGACAGGCGTAGCGGAATGACGATTTCCTCGAAGGGAATATCGAACGCCGTCATGACCATCCAGGGCCGAAGCGACCAGGACGAATAGACCTTATTGGCGATGACAAGCTTCAGAATTGCCCCCACTACGGCGCCCCTTCCTTCGCCTTCTTGTCGTCGCCGCGGTCGCTGTTGGGAAAGACAGCCTTCAAAAACACCGGAAAACCGTACTTGTCGACAGTCTGCTTGAATTTCTCGACCTCGCTCATCGGCACCTTGTACTGCGCGAAGGCGGCGAGAAATCTTTCGCCCATGCTTTTGGCGATTAGCTCGGGAGACGGCACGTTCAGCTTCTTGCGGTCGGCCTCCGGCACGCGAGCATAGATTTCGGCCAGGACACGCGAATGCATGTAGTCCTGCGCCATGCAGGCCTCGAGCCCTTGTGTGTAAGCGCTCGCGAGTATGTGGGTTCTGTAGCAGGCGTCGAGAAACTTCAGAACGCCTGCCGAGCCCTCGCGGCGGTGCAGTTTGCCGAGACGCGCGGCGGCGTCCTTAATGTTTGCGGTCTGGTCCCACGCCGTACCCATTGTGGGAAATGCCAGTTGTGCGGCAACAACCGCGCACGCAACTGCAACGCGTGATCTCACACCAGCACCTTTCCTTCCTTACCGATGGCCTTTTGGACCTCCTCGTCGGAAACGTCTTCGCCGAGCAGCATCTCGTTATGAGCCTTACCGGAAGGGATCATGGGGAAGCAATTGGCCAGCTTGGCGACGCGGCAGTCGAAGATGACGGGCCCCTTGACGTTGATCATTTCCGCGATCGCATCGTCCAGGTCGGCCGGATGCTCGCAGCGCATCCCTGTCCATCCGTAGGCGTCGGCGAGCTTCACGAAATCCGGCAACGCCTCCGTGTAGCTTTCCGACAGCCGGTTGCCGTGGAGCAACTGCTGCCACTGGCGAACCATACCCATGTATTCGTTGTTCAGAATGAACACCTTGACGGGCAGACGATACTGCACGGCGGTGGAGCATTCCTGAATATTCATCAGGATCGAGGCATCGCCCGCCACGTCGATCACGAGCGACTTGGGGTGCGCCAGCTGAGCACCGATCGCGGCCGGCAGGCCGTAGCCCATCGTGCCGAGACCGCCGGACGTCATCCAGTGGTTCGGCTCCTCGAAATGGAGGAACTGGGCCGCCCACATCTGGTGCTGGCCGACTTCGGTCGTGATGTAGGCATCGTGGTCCTTGATTTGATCGTAGAGCCGCTGCAGCGCATACTGCGGCATGATCACGTCCTTGGAATTCTTGAAGGCGAGCGATTTTCTCGCGCGCCATCCCTCGATCTGTTTCCACCACGTTTTATGCGCGGCCTTGTCCAGTACAGGCGCCTTGGCCTTCCAGACGCGCAGCATGTCCTCGAGCACGTAGGCGCAATCGCCAACGATCGGCACGTCGACGTATATGTTCTTGTTGATCGACGATGGATCGATGTCGACGTGGATCTTCACCGAGCCCGGCGAGAAGGCGTCGATGCGGCCGGTGATGCGGTCGTCGAAGCGCGCGCCGATGTTGATCATCACGTCGCAGCCGTGCATGGCCATGTTGGCCTCGTAGGTGCCGTGCATGCCGAGCATTCCGAGCCACTGGCGGTCGGAAGCCGGATAGGCGCCGAGGCCCATCAGGGTCGATGTGATTGGATAGCCGGTCAGGCGCACAAGCTCGCGCAAAAGCTGGCTTGCCTTGGGCCCGGAATTGATAATGCCGCCGCCGGTATAGAAGACCGGCTTCTTGGCGTTGGCGATCAGTTCGACAGCTTCGCGGATGGCCGGTTGTTCCGGCTTCAGCTTGGGCCGGTATGTCTTGTGCTGGATGTTCGACGGGCCGACATAGTTGCCGGATGCGAACTGGATGTCTTTGGGGATGTCGACCACGACCGGCCCGGGACGTCCCGTGCGCGCAATGTGGAAGGCCTCGTGCAGCACGCGCGCCAGATCGTTCACGTTCTTCACGAGCGTGTTGTGCTTGGTGCAGGGGCGCGTAATTCCGACGGTGTCGCATTCCTGGAATGCGTCGTTTCCGATCAAGTGGGTCGGAACCTGACCGGTGATGCAGACAATCGGGATCGAATCCATCAGGGCGTCGGTGAGGCCCGTCACGGCGTTGGTCGCGCCGGGGCCGGACGTCACGAGCACGACGCCAACTTTGCCGGTCGAGCGCGCATAACCCTCGGCCGCGTGCACCGCGCCGCCTTCCTGGCGCACGAGGATGTGGCGGATCTTTTCCTGCTGAAAGAGCTCGTCGTAGATCGGAAGAACGGCGCCGCCCGGGTATCCGAATATGACCTCGACGCCCTGGTCCGCGAGCGCGGTCAAAACCATCTCGGCGCCCGTCATCGTCCGTGCCATCTCACAACTCCTTGAACCCGGCGCACTGGCGCGCCGTCCCGCCTTCGGGTCGCGGAAAGTAGGATCGAGAGAGTGCCCGGTCAACGCTAACTTTGAATAAATGCGATATTATTGCCCTCTGTAGTTTTCGTTTATTACGTTTTTATGTGTTTCCAGGTAATCATATGTTTTCTCAGCCACGTTTGCTGCCGCTTGATGTAGCGGCGCGTATCCCGCTTCGCCATTGCGACCGCGTCGGCCAGCGGTAAGTCCGCGCGTAGCGCCTGCAGCAATGGCGCTACCCCGATTGCGCGCATGGCAGGTAGCGACGGCGGCAACGTGAGGTCGGCCAAAGCGCGCACTTCGTCGAGTGCCCCGGCCGCCATCATCCCGTCGAAGCGCGCATCGGCGCGGGCGTGAAGCTGCTCGCGGTCGACATCGAGCACGAACAACTCGCACTGCTTTGGATCGAGCATGGGCGTGCCCTGCTCCTGCTGCCAATCGGCGAGCGAGCGGCCCGTCTGCTCGAATACTTCGAGCGCGCGCACGATGCGCTGCGTATCGGAAGGGGTCAGCCTTGCCGCCATGACCGGATCACGGAACGCAAGAGCCTCGTGCAGCGCGACGGCCCCGATGCGGTCGGCCTCAGCGCGCCAACGGGCGCGCACGTCTGCGTCAATGGGCGGGACCGGCGACAAACCGCGGAGAAGCGCGTTGAAGTAGAGCCCCGTCCCGCCCACGACAATCGGCGCGCGGCCCGCGGCGCGCGCAGCGGCGACGGCCTCCGCGGCGTCTTCAAGAAAGCGGGCGACGGAGTATGCCTCACGCGAGGGAATGTGCCCGTACAGCGCGTGCGGCACGCGTGCCTCCTCGTCGACGCCTGGCCGCGCGGTCAGCAGGCGCAGCTCTGCATAAACCTGCATGCTGTCGGCATTGATGATGGTGCCGTTCTTCTCCTGCGCCAGCCGAAACGCAAAATCGGATTTTCCGCTCGCGGTCGGGCCGGCGATCAGGACGGCCTTCGCTTCGTTCAAACTACACCCTTGCAAAGCTTCGAGCCCCGACGCGCCTCTCAGTGAAGAGTGGCAACTTTGCCGCCCGCAGTGTTACTGTCCGCGGCCCGACGAGATATAGGCCCTGACGCGGCATCGAAGGAAATACTCCGATGCGACTCCCGAAAGTCCAGTACCTGATTGCTGCCGCCGTGCTGGCGGCCCTCGGATTCATTGCCGAGCGGATCGACTGGAATTGGAGCCTAGCAAGCACCGCCGCGTCGCTGCGCTACGACCTGGAGCAGATCGACCCGATAGACGGTTTTTGGCGCATGTATCTTGGGCAGCCCGAGACGAACTGTCTGCCACCGGTTGCTCTTGGCGACACCGAGCTTGAACGCCAGAGATCGGAGCAACGACGGGAGATTTGCCGAAACTACTGCAGCAACCTTAGCCGATGCAGAAGTGCCGAAGAATTCAATCAGATCGGTGATTGCTTTACGTGCATCGTCGATTGCCAGACGCAGCCGCCGCAGTCGACGATGGTACCCTGGTGCAAGGGAAAGCCTAGCTTCGTTGGTTCGATATTCGGGATGGCGCAGAACTTCTTCTCGTTCCTACTGCCATCCCTGTCCTGGACCGGAACAGTCGTCTGGCTCGGTTCCTTGTTCACAGCGGCCGCGGCCGTCACCGGCCTCTTTATGCGACGGGCCTATGGGAGCTGGGGAGAGCGCGGGATTGAGCGATCACCGCTCAGCTTTATCTTCTGGATCATCATCGGCACGCCGATCCTGGCGGTCGGGATCGTTTTTGTCCTGAAGTGGCTGCTTATTGGGCTCGTTTCGCTGCTGGGAGCGACAGCTGGACTTATCGTTTGGGCGTTTGCCGCGTTTAAAA
>CADECN010000121.1 GCA_902825785.1 uncultured Hyphomicrobium sp.
GGCATGAAGCTCGCGATCGCGCGCTCTAAGCGCGCCAGCGCACCCTTAAGCACCACGAAGCGCGCGCCCGAAATCTTCTGCGCCGCCTCGAAGTCCATTAACCCCAGTGCTTCGCCGATCTCGAAATGCTGTTTCGGCGCAAAATCGAACGTGCCCGGAGTGCCAACCTTGCGAACTTCGACGTTACCCGTCTCGTCCGTACCGAGCGGAACGTCATCGCGCGGCAAATTGGGAACGACCTCGAGCGCTGCCTTGATCTGCGCATCAATCGCGCGTTCGTCCTCTTCGCCCGTCGCAATCTGTTCCTTGAGGGCCGCCACCTCGGCCATCAGCTTCGACGCCAGCGCATCGTCCTTCGCGCCCTTCGCCTTGCCGATATCCTTTGACGCGGCGTTGCGCCGCGACTGCGCGTCCTGCAGCCCCGTAAGCACCGCGCGCCGTTTGTCGTCGAGCGAGACAAGTTCCGAGGCTTTCGGCGACGTCAACCCGCGCCGCGCCATTGCCGCGTCGAACGCGGCCGCATTGTCCCTGATCCATTTGATGTCGTGCACGAGAACCCCGACGGTCCTGAAGACTGGTTTGGCGCGTCTATAGGACGCCGCCCGTCCGCGGTCCATAGAGGGAACGTAGGGAGCCACCATCCGGCAGCTCTTCCCGCGTAATTTCGACAATGTGCGGCGTTTGCGCAAACGACAAACGGGACCCGGAGGCTGCCCGCCCAAAAATGCGCGGTGTCTCCGGGTCCGGTATCGACGTCTGCTCAGCGCATCATGAGCGCCAAATCTTGAGTGTTAGCGGCAATCCCAAATGCCGTGCGGCGTATAGGCATTCGACTCGCATGCAGCCTTGAGGCCGTCGCTCATCGCCGAAGCGGACGTGATGGAACCGACGCCGCCGACAAGTGCGAGGGCAAGAAATGCGATCTTCAGAAAATTGGTCATGGTCGTCATCCTAGGGTTGAGCTGTTGAACTCTCTCATGACCGCCGTGCGTCCTGCGCCAGCGTTCATACCCGAGGTACGAGAGGGCTAAGCCATACGTTTCAATGATTATTTTCGAGTTTGAGATTGGCTGGCATGAAACAAATGCAGAGCTCAGCCGTAGCCGTCTTCGGTCACTCGTCCGTTTTCGTCGGCTGCGATTTCTCGACCCAGCGCACGGCGTAAATCGATGCCTCGTAGAGCAGCACCGTGGGCAGCGCCATGATAATCATGCTGAGCGCGTCAGGCGGCGTCAGCAGCGCGGCGACCGCGAAGATGGCGACGATCGCATAACGCCGCCCCTGCACCAGATTGTCGGCGGTGATGAACCCGGTTCTCGCGAGCAGCGTCAGGATCACCGGCAACTGAAACACGATGCCGAAACCAAAGATCAGCGTCATGATCAGTGACAGATACTCCGACACCTTTGGCATCAGTTCAATCGCCGGTGCGCCGTCGCCGCCGGCCTGCGTCATGCCGATCGAAAACTTGATGAGCACCGGCATCGCGATGAAATAGACAACGAGCGCGCCGATGAAAAACAGAACCGGAGTCGCCACCAGATACGGCAGGAAGGCGCGCCGTTCGTTCTTATAAAGCCCGGGGGCGACGAACTTGTAGACCTGCGTCGCCACCACTGGAAATGACAGAAAAGCCGCGCCGAACATGGCAAGCCGCACGTTGGTCAGGATCTGCTCCAGGAAGTGCGTCGCGATCAGCCGAACGCGCGGATCGCCGGAGGCCCACATGTAGGGCCAAACGAGCACGTTGTAGATGTGCCGGGATACGGCGAAGCAAACGAGAAACATGCCGACAAACGCCGCCAGCGACCAGAGCAGGCGTGTTCTCAACTCGATGAGGTGATCGAGCAATGGTGCCTTGCTGGCCTCGATCTCTTCCTCGCCCTCGCGTTCGCCGCCGGAAGGGGGCAGCCGCTCTTGCATGGCTCAGTTCTCCGCGCGCGGAGGCACTGACGAAACCGCACCCGGTTGACCACCAGCCGCGGGCTGTTCGGAGGCAGGAGGCGCCGGTCGTGTTGGCTCGGGCGCCTTCGCGACATCATCGAGAGAGCGCTTAGCGCTCATCACCTCGGCATTGACGGACGCCTGCATAGATTCCACTTCCTTGCGCATGCTGTCGAGTTCGGCCTCCCTCATGGCCGCGTCGAACTGTGCACGAAACTCACTCGCGTGCCGCCTCAGCGTTCCGGCATATCGGCCGAGCGTGCGCAGGAATACCGGCAGCTCCTTCGGCCCGACGAAGATGAGCGTCACGGCACCGAGGATGAGCAGTTCGCTCCAGCTGATTTCAAACATCGGGCTCGCGTCCAACCGCGCGCGGGTTTGTGCGGTGTGCCGGCGTTACGTCTCTCAGCCCGTCTTGCTGCGATCGTTGCTGGTTTCGTTTTCGATCGTTCGGGGTGAGAGCGGCTTTGCCGCGGTCTCTTCTTCCTCGGCCATGCCCTTCTTGAAGCTCTTGATGCCTTTGGCGACATCACCCATGAGCTCCGAAATCTTGCCGCGTCCAAACAGCAGAAGGGCAATGATGAGGAGCAAAAGAATGTGCTGCGCGCTAAGTCCCATCGGTCTCTCTCCGGCAGCAACACGCTGCACTGCATGACTTAGGCGCACTATCGCAAATGCACCAGGGGCGGGCAAGCGCACCGCCGCGGCCGCGCATGCCGTCAACATTAGCTTTCGGCAATGTTTTCCGAGCCGAATATGAGGATGCCTGAGGGGTCAATGGTTACCCGGACGTCCGTGCCGCGCTCAAGGTCGCTGCCCTTCGCGAGGCGGACCTTGAGAGGCCTGTCGAAGCCCTCAACCCCTACGTCCAGCCGCGTCATATCGCCCAGGAACCGCCGGTCAAGCACGCGTCCGCTCAAGCCACCGGCCGGCCCTTTATTGACCCCCGTATTGGCACGCGTGACCGTGATCGCCCGCTCGCGGATGCCGATCACACCCGGCCCGTCCGCCGCGCCGGCCGCACTCATACGTCCCGCAGGCGTTTCGATCGCCCCGCCCACAATCCGGATCGGCACTTCATTGATCTCGGAAAAAAGTCGCGCGACGAACAGCGATGCCGGTTCGCGGTAGAGCGCTTCCGCCTTGCCCGCCTGCACGATGCGGCCGCCCTTCATCACCGCGATCCTATCGCCCAGCCGCATCGCCTCTTCCGGGTGATGGGTGACAATCAGCGATGTCGCGCGTGTCTCCCGCAACAACCCCAGCGTCTCCTCCTGCATCGTATCGCGAAGCTGCACATCAAGGCCGGAGAACGGCTCGTCCATTAACATCACGGCGGGACGCGGGACGATGGCACGGGCCAGAGCCACGCGCTGCTGCTGACCGCCCGAGAGCGTCGACGGAAAAGCGTCGGAGAAGTCGGACAGCCCCACGCGCTCCAATATGGCACGCGCGGCGCGCGTCCGATCCGCCGGCGCAAGAAGCTTCAGTCCAAACGCCACATTGTCGATCACGGACAGGTGCGGAAAGAGCGCGAAGTCCTGAAACATCAGCCCTACGCCGCGCCGCTCTGGCGGCACGAACGCGTGCGGACCGGCAACCTCCGCATCGTTGATGAGAATGCGCCCCGCATCCGGCTTCTCGATTCCGGCGATGATACGCAATAGCGTCGTCTTGCCGCCACCCGAGGGTCCGAGAAGGCAAACGATCTCACCCGCTTCGACAGTGAGGTCGACACCTGAAAGAGCTGCAGCCTCGCCGTATACGCGCGTCACGCCGTCAAGCGTCAGGCGTGCCGCGAAAGTCGCCGCGGCGCGCCCGCGCTTTGCTTGCTGCGCTTCCGACTGGCTTTGGATCATACGCGTTTCCGGCTGTCCCACGGCGCATGCCCGTCCGGAACAGCCCATCCGGGAATTGGGAGGCAGGCTGCGCCAAGGGCTCAGGCCGCCGGTTCGTCCGGCTTATCGTCGCCGTCCTCATCCTGCAAGGTTAAGCTCTGCTGAGCTTCCTCTTCCGCCTCGTTCTCGTCATCGCTTTCGTCCGTAAGCGGCAATTCGTCCGGCATGAGCGCAGCTACGTCGGTCGGCTCTGGCACCTTGAAATCGGGCGGCAGATTGTTGTCGAGAAGCCCCGCTGCCTTGAGATCGGCGAGCCCCGGCAGATCCCGGATGGCATCGAGCCCGAAGTGCGCCCGCGCACCGTCACCGATGCGTGGGCTTCAACCTGATCCCGCCTGCGGGCGCTGAAGGAGGCGATCCTTCAGGGACCGGCTCACGAGGCCGGCGTCGCCAGCAAGACGCCTCCGCTCGCGACTTCGGCGCTTCCGGAAGCCCCTCGCACGCGGCGGATGGGAGGGATTATGGGGGCGGCGGGAAGGGCGGGGATAAGTTTATTTTTGCGCGGCCTAAATGGCTCGGTATCAGAATGACGCGCGGACGCCCGGTTCGTCCGCGCCGCTAAAAGCGGACTCATAATGTTCTCCCCGGCGCCTTGCTCCGAGTTCGTTTGTGATGATCATGGCCGCCACTCTAAACTTCGACTTTTGGGACCTATCAACAACTTTGGGCGGCTAAACTGCGCAATTTAGGAAGGTGTCTGCTACCATTACCTTTTAAGATATTCGAGCACGGTCGGAGTTCGCGGCGGCGATGTCCCAAACAGATTCACTCGTAAAGCCCGACATGCTTGCTGTGCTTGAGCGAACCCATTTTGCCAACACAGCACACAACTTCCTTCTACCCGTCATCGAGGCCATCTCCAACGCGCTTCACAGCATAGAAGAGAAGTTCCAAGAGCAGGGTCCGTCAAAGGGCGAGATCCAGGTCATATTCTATGAACCGAGTGACACTGAAAAGTTCAAAGTCAAGGTGACAGACAACGGAGTAGGTCTCACGCCGGACAACTTCAAGTCGTTCAAAACACCTTTCTCGGGCCACAAACTCAAGCGCAAGGGTCGCGGCTTTGGACGGTTCGTATCCTTCAAGGTCTTCGACTCTATCGTCTACTCGTCGCGCTACTTCGATGCGCCGCATCTTCGGTGGCGATCGTTCCGATTCGACCTGTCTAACGACAACGAATTTATCTTCACCGACAACCACGATAGCTTTCCCGATACGGGTGCCTCGGTGACCCTCACGCTACCGCGAGAAGAATGGTTCGAGCAAATAGAGCAACTTTCGGAAGACATCGTATCGAGCGAAATATCCGGAGAGTTCCTGCCCCACTTTTTGTACGGATGGCTTCCGAGCATTGTCATTAACTACGGCAACAGCGAACTGTTTAATCTTCGCGACCGTTTCAAGAGCATCTTCGTACAAGCTGACTCCGGCAGCGTCGACTGTGTTATCGACGGGGTTAAGGAGAAGGTAGACTTTTCCATCGCGCGCATTCCGAAGACCACGGCGTACAAGACCCACTGCCTCTTGTTCTCGGCCTCCGACCGCATTGTCGGATCTCCAAGGGATTTGTCGAACAAGATAGGTCAACCGCACTTCGTTAACGAGAACGATGAAAAATATATCATCGTGGTTGTCGTTCGCAGTGAGGCCTTCGATCGACGTCTCGACGACTCTCGCGCCCGCATCAACATTCCTGCGTCGGTCGTCGAAGAAATAGTGTCACGCGTAAGCGAAAAGATAGAAGCGCTCGAGAAGGTTCAAATCCGTAAGATCAAAAAAGAGCAGGAGTTAGATCTCGAAGGAGCGTTGCGAGAAAACCCAATTCTAAGAGCTGGACTGAGGGGCCGTACCATCGCGGAATACGTCGCGGGGAAGCCTAACATCTGGAAGGCTGAGCAGTTCATCTCGGACCTTGCAATCATGCGGTTTCGTGATACCGAGGACCTGTCCAAGGCTATCGCTGCCGCAGCGGCTAACCCCGATAATTACGTCGCCAATCTTCGCGAGATTGCAGGCAAGCTCGATCAATCGAAAAAGGATGCGCTGGCCGAGTACGTCCTGCATCGTAAGAGCGTCATTGAACTGGTGGAAGCGGCACGCAAGTTCAAGACAGAAGGAGGAAGAGCCCCAGAAGACGAGATCCACGAACTCGTTTTTCGACGCTTTGGGGACAGCACGACGGTGCAGTATTTTCAGCACAACCTTTGGCTGATCGACGATGCTCTAGCCTTCCTACCCTACGTGTCCAGTGATCGAACATTCCACGGTTCGCGCCGGAAAAAGGGCGACAAGGTCGCCGATCTCGTCTTTTTCGACGACTCCCTCGTCCTAGGAGATGATCAGGGCCACACCGTCGTCATCGTCGAGTTCAAACGACCCAGCCGAGACGACTATCGCTACGGAGACGAGAAGACCGATCCGGTTAGACAGGTCATCAACACGTTCAAGCAGGCCACCGCTGCGGGCGGGATCACGAAAACTGACGGCAGTCACCAATCGTTCACTGCTGCTACCCGACGGTTCGGGTTCATTGTCGCCGATCTTACCCCGTCACTCGTTGGAGTCCTGAAGGACAACGACTTCAAAAACGATTGGGATCCACGCGTCTTCTTTCGCTTTAGAGACAACGAGCAGGTTTACATTCAGTGCTTCGGATACGACTACATGGTCGAAACTGCGAAGAAACGAAATCAGGCGTTCTTCCGTGTTTTATTTGGTGAGTGAGGGAGGAAGGCTAATCGCAGAAATAGTCGTGTCGGGGTTCTACATCGAGGCACTGAAGACCACCACCTTTCGGCAAAGCTGGCTTTGACGTTGGGTGGCCCGAATGTCCGTTTAGGGTCATTCGCGTACGACTTATTCGATTTTAGAGGGTCTACCGGCGATCGGAACCCACGCGTCGGCCCGCCCTGCGGATCGTCAGCGGTCCACTCAGGGCAGACGCGCGCGCAGTTCATGTGCGCGTTGCTCGGTGGTAGGACCGTCCTTCAAATAACAGCGCAAGGGGGAGGGGCAGATGCTGCTGGTGTATCTTGTCGCCGCGATCGTCATCTACGTGTGGGGAATTTTCTTTTCCGGCGCGTGGGGTGAGAAACTTCTGACCGAAGGCCTGCTGACAGATGGCGGCCGAATTGCAGCCGTGACCATCGTCGCTCTTGCGTATCTCACGATCCTCGTTGGATTGGTTCGGCTGGTTCAACGCCGCCGAACCATGTCGTTCGGAGTGACGCGGTCGAACGAAGCGCCGTCCGTGGCGTTGATGCTCCTGGTGGCGGGGCTGCTCCCGATCGCGCTGTTTCTGACCGATGGCCTCATCGGATGGCAGTTGCTGGAGCCCGGCTGTTCGGCGGGGCGCATCGCCGATTATTTCTGGCTGGTCGTGGACAGTTTCGTGAAGGGCGCCGCGTTGGATGCGATGGAAAGTTTCCATATCGATCTCCACGCCTGCGCTCCTAACACCCAGAGCCTCTTGGCCTCGACGACCGTTTTCGCGATGCGCACGTTCGTCACATATGTCGTCATCTTCGGTATTGTGCAGATCTATTTTGAAGGCGGTTACGGCAAACGAAATGTACGGTTTGGCACGGAGTGAGGGGCGCTGCGCGCGCGAGTTCGTGTCGCGTGCGCCCGCGCCGTGCCGTCCCGATCGCGGCGGCGCCGAGCCTGCGCATTCATCGCGGCCCCGACAACTTTGGTCCCAGTCTTGTGCAATGAGCCATGAAACACTCAGGCAAAAAGCGCAGACGCCGGCACCGGCGCGCCTACCTCGATCAATTGCGGCTGGAAAAGCGCTCCGGCGCATCTTCGGCCGCCGCGTCACGGGACGCGGCTGAGGACCGCTTCATCTGGTCCGATACGGATATTCTGCGGATCGCGGTGGCCCAGGGCATCACGCCGGGCGGCTCTGTGCGCAAGTTACAGGTCACGCTTGACCCGCTCTCGCCATCCGCCATCGCGAAGGCCCAAGGCTACGCGCCAGAAATCGGCGTCTCGCCACGCGGGCTTTTCTCGCGTGCAGGCATGAGCGATGAGGTCGCAAGCGGTATACGCGCGTCATGGGATCGCGAGCATCTGGATCAGACCCGACTGGCGGCACGATTGCTGACCGGAGCCGCCTCGGCAACGCGCCCCAAGGACGTCACGTGCACAGTTCGCACGCTCGCAAGCCGCCTCCTGCGCACCGCCAAATTCCAAGGCATACCGATTGAGAATGAGATGTGCCAAGGCGCCGTCATGGTCGCCTGCCATCTCGAAAGGATCTCATTGTGGCCCGTGGAAATGGCCGCCTCGCTTGGTGCGATGTGGACGGTCGGCATCGGGAGACACTACCGCTTCCCGGGCGAACTGCCGCCGCCAAGGTCCTTGGTGAGTTCGGCGGATTTCTATCGCAAGCGGCAGCGGTAAGCGTTCATGGGTATCGCGCTTGCCTTCAAGGCCGGTGAAGTGCGCTTCGCCTACACCGCCACGGTCACGCGCAGGAATGTTGCGGAGATCTGGGTCGCATCATCGCGCCCGCTGCGGTTCTGCGCGCGGAACAGGGCCTCTAGTTCCTTCTGCAATTCGTCCGCGCGTCCGTTCGAGGCGGCGGCGTCGAACGCATTCATGGTCGGCCCGTAGCAGGTGCGGAAGAGCGCAAGAAACTCAGCCGGCGGCGCGGCCAGATTGAAGGTGAAGGCATCTTTTTCAAAGCTGATGTTGTCCTGAGGGATGCCGGCGTCGCTGAAGCGCTCGATCACGCGCTCGTTGATGCCCCACGTCATGGGGCTGACGAAACCCTCGGGCGGCGGCGGCGAATAGGCCGAGCTGATCTTTAATACTTGCGCGACCAGTGTCGGATCGTTGGGGATCCAGTTGCCCATGACGATACGGCCGCCCGGCCGCGTGACGCGCACCATCTCCTTCGCAACGTCGTGCGGCCTCGGCGCGAACATGGCGCCAAAGACGCTGACGACGAGGTCGAACGCGCGATCCGGCAAGCCGTGCAGGTTCGAGGCGTCGCTCTCCTGGAACCGGCAGTTCGCGAGGCCTTCGGCCGCCGCGCGCTGCTTGCCGGCTTCGACAAGGTTGCGCGCGATGTCGACGCCCAGCACGTCCGCGCCGAGCCGCGCCGCCGGAAGCGCCGTCGTGCCATCCCCGCAGCCAAGATCGAGGACTTTCATACCCTTTGTGATGCCGAGCGTGTCGACGAACGCGGTGCCGCTGTCGCGCATGGTTTGCGCGATGCGCGTGAAGTCGCCCTTTTCCCACAGCGCCTTATTGGGATTTGCGTTCGGGTTTGTGTTCGCACTCATGGCACCGCCTTGCCGACCGGCCGTTGAATTGCAGGCAGCGGCTGGCATAGCGAAGCGCGCGCCGACGCGCAAATTCGTGGCACGCGCGTGCAATATGACGGCCAACGTCAGCCCTTGCGCGCCTTCTCGATGGTCGCGACGTCGATCTTGCGCATGTGCATCATGGCGTCGAACGCGCGTTTGGCTTGCGCGCCGCCGGCGGCCAGGGCGTCGGTCAGGACGCGCGGCGTGATCTGCCAGTTGACGCCCCACTTGTCCTTGCACCAGCCGCACGCGCTCTCTGCGCCGCCGTTGCCGACGATGGCGTTCCAGTAGCGGTCGGTCTCCTCCTGGTCGTCGGTCGCGATCTGGAACG
>CADECN010000122.1 GCA_902825785.1 uncultured Hyphomicrobium sp.
GCGGGGGCCCGCGCGTTCGCCAGTGTCCTCGCCGGCGGGGCGGTCAGCGCGCAGCGCCCGTTCATCGGGCGCGTCGTTGCCTTCGGCGGCGACGGTCTGGTCGTCGTCTGCGGGCCCCGCATCGTCGTAGGGCTGTTCGTCGCCAGCCGCCATCGGGGCATCGTCGCGATAGCCGCCGCGTCCGGAATCGTCGGCACGGTCGCGTCCGCCTCGGCCGCGTCCGCGACGGCGGCGCCGTCCCCTGCGGCCAGCGTCGTCGCCTTCGCCCCTACCGCCTTCACCTCTGCTGCCCTCGCCTCTACCGCCCTCGCGGCCGTGGCGCTCGCGGCGGGCTTCCAACTCGCCATCGTCGTTGTCGCCGACGATCTCGACGCCGGCAGATTCGAAAACGGGTGCCTCTTCGTCGCCTTCGCCTTCAAAGCCCCAGTTCATGTTGACCGCGGCACGCTCGGGGCGCCGCACGGCGTGCGGCGACGGCGCGCCGCGCTCGACCGTGAAATTAGCGCCCTGGACGCGTTCGCTGCCCATGATGGTCACGGCGTGACCATGGCGCGTCTCCATTTCGGTGACGTAGGCGCGTTTGCTGTTCAGGATGTAGAGCGCGACGCTCGGCGTCGTCGTGCCGATGAGCGGGCAATTGGCCCCGGCGGTGATCGCGTCTTCAAGGCCGCGCAATACGGCGAGCGCGATGCTCTCGGTCGAGCGGATGATGCCGGTGCCCTGGCAGTGCGGGCACTGCGAGGTCGAGCCTTCAAGCACGCCGGTCCGCAGGCGCTGGCGCGACATTTCCATCAGGCCGAAGTGCGAGATGCGGCCAAGCTGGATACGGGCGCGGTCGAAGCGAAGCGCATCCTTCAACCGGCGCTCGACGGCGCGGTTGTTGCGCTTCTCCTCCATGTCGATGAAGTCGATGACGACGAGGCCCGCAAGGTCGCGCAGTTTCAACTGGCGCGCGATCTCGTCGGATGCTTCCAGGTTGGTCGCGAGCGCGGTTTCCTCGATCGAGAATTCGCGTGTGGACTTGCCTGAGTTCACGTCGATGGCGACCAGCGCCTCGGTCTGGTTGATGACGATGTATCCGCCCGAGCGCAGGTTCACCAACGGCTGGAACATGGCGTTCAACTGGCGTTCGACGCCGTAGCGCGTGAAGAGCGGCGTGGGCTCCTTGTACGGCACCACGTTCCTGGCGTGGCTCGGCATCAGCATGCGCATGAATTCGGACGCTTCCTGATAGCCGCTGTCGCCGGCGACCACCACTTCGTCGACGTCCTTGTTATAGAGGTCGCGGATCGAACGCTTGATGAGATCGCCTTCCTCGTAGACGAGGCTCGGCGCGGTCGACTGCAGCGTCATCTCGCGCACGCTTTCCCACAGTCGCAGCAGGTATTCGAAATCGCGCTTGATCTCCTGCTTGGTGCGGGCCGCACCGGCGGTGCGGATGATCAGGCCCATGCCCTCGGGAACCTCGAGCTCCTGGGCAATGGCCTTCAGGCGCTTGCGATCCTGCGGATTGGTGATCTTGCGCGAGATGCCGCCACCGCGGGCGGTGTTGGGCATCAGGACTGTGTAGCGACCGGCAAGCGAAAGGTAGGTCGTCAGCGCCGCGCCTTTGTTGCCGCGCTCTTCCTTCACGACCTGGACCAGGATTACCTGGCGGCGCTTGATGACTTCCTGGATCTTGTAGTTGCGTGGGCGTCGACGCTGGCGCGCGGGTGCTTCGACGCTCGAACCGTCGTCGAGGGCTTCGGCCGCGTGCGCCTCGTGGGCTTCGGACGCACCGTTGGCGCCGTTCAGCTGATCGCCTTCGTTCTCGCCATCTTCGTCTTCGCCGTCATCATCATCGTCGTCTTCGTCCGAGTCGTCATCGTTCGACTCGTCGTCCTCGGCTTCATGATGAGCGGCTGGCGTAGGTGCCGGTTCTGCCCGCTCGCCGTTGACGTGATCCTGCCCTTCCTCGACTTCCAGCGCAGCCGCGGGTGCTGGCTCGGAAATGCGGTCGTCGTCGGTGGTGGCAGCCTTCAGCGCGACGGTCTGGGGTTCGCTATCGTCGTCGGATTCGCCACCAACCTCCTCGATGGTGTCGTCCTCTTCTTCGACATCGACGATGTGCGCGGTGCCGACCGCGACTTCGACGGATTCGCCTTCGGCAAGCTCGTCGGCCGACACTTCGTCGTGGCCGACGTAACCGTCCTCGTCGTGGGGTTGCTGGCCGCGCGCCGACTGGCGACGGGCAAGCGCTTCGGCGCGCCGGTCTGCGGCGGCTTCCAGCTCGGCTTCGGCGGCCGCTTCTTCTTCGAGCAGCGCTTGGCGATCGGCGACCGGGATCTGGTAGTAGTCCGGGTGAATTTCGTTGAAGGCGAGGAAGCCGTGGCGATTGCCGCCGTAATCCACGAAGGCGGCCTGCAGCGACGGCTCAACGCGCGTCACCTTCGCCAGGTAGATGTTGCCGCGCAAAAGCTTGCGCGCGGCACTCTCGAAATCGAATTCCTCTACGCGGCCGTTACGCTGGACCACCACCCGTGTTTCTTCGGGGTGGGTGGCATCAATGAGCATCTTGGCATTTGACATGGAGATGTGTCCCTCGCGCGCGTGGGCGGCGGCTCACACACCGGGCCGAGTGTTGTGTAACGGCTGGCGGGAGCAGCGCTGGGGCGCGCTATGTTGGGTTGAGATGGATTGAATGGAATGGAGCGCGTGACGGCGAGGGACATCCAACCGCGCAGCGCGCTGGGCGCGCGCCGTGCAGAGCGATCCGTGCGCGGCCGGCGTCGCGCCGGCTGGCCGTAATCGAGGATGTCGCCGATATAAGTCATGGCTCCAAGGTCAATGAGCCGGCTGGCGATCCGCACGCGCGGGTGTCCACCTGCCGGAAAACTAAAAGGGTGGCGCCGGCTGGCGCCTAAGTCTTCGGCCTTCGCCACCGTCTTATCGCCCTTTCTGCGGGTAGACCGGGGCTTTGGCACGCAAGGGTTGCGGTTCTGCGGTAATCGCGCGAACGCGATTGCGCAGTGCCGCGCATTTCCAAGTCCCTACGAGGTCGACGCGAACGCGCGCCCTCGGCCGGGCGGAGATGCCATTCGGGCGGACCTAATTACCTGTGAAAGCAGCAGTTTTTAGGATGCTGCAGCAGGCCTATCGGGCCTCGCATGCGCTCATTCAGACGGGCTGGACGGGCACGTCCCCTCGAGCGGCACCGAATATGAAGCAAACTTTACGTGGTCACCCTCGGCGCCGCAAGTGATATAAGATGGCGTTCGGGGGTCAAGTCTGCCCGCTGGGTGTTAAGTGTTGACGCAGGCAGGCAAAAAAAGCGTTAAAATATGGCGCGTTACGAGCCGCCTCGGGCGGCTGGGGGCATTGAGCGGATGCGGCGCAGCGGCCGTCGAAATAGTATCCGAATTGGTGGCGTCGCGGCGGTCCTGATCCTGGTGGCGGCCGCATTTGGGGTGGCAGCGGCAACGGCTCACCGCGCGGTTGCGGCCGAGGCGACGGCCATGCGCGTCACGGGCGATGCGAAGGCGACCGAATTTGAACTGCAACTCGATCAGGGCGTTACGGCGGAGGTCTTTACGCTCGCGAACCCCTACCGGGTCATCGTCGACTTGCCCAATGTGAGCTTCACTCTCCCTGAGGCAGCCGGACACAAGGCGCGCGGGCTCGTGAAGGCATTCCGCTATGGTCTGTTCGCAGAGAGCAAGGCGCGTGTCGTCATTGATACCAAGGGTCCGGTGCGTGTCGCGAAAGCCTACATGGACCGCGTCCCAAGTTCCTCCGGCATCGTACTCAAGATCAGATTGGAGCCGATGGAGGCGGCCGCTTTCGGCTCGGGCACGGGCGCCAGCCGCGCGGCAGAGCCGCCGTCGGCCGTGGCCAATGCGGCGCCAGCGCCGAAAAAGGATGCCAGCCATAAGCCTGTAATTGTCATCGATCCCGGCCACGGCGGTATCGATCCCGGGGCGACGGGCGTGAACAGCATGGCAGAAAAATCCATTGTTCTGGATGTCGGCCGCAAGCTGGCCGATACGCTCAACGCAACAGGACGGTACGTCGTCAAACTGACGCGATCGAGCGACGTGTTCGTGTCGCTCGACGAGCGCCTTTCTTTCTCGCAAAAAGCGAGCGCCGACCTTTTTGTGTCGCTGCACGCGGATGCAATCGAAGAGCGCGTTTTTGCCGAATCGGTGCGCGGCGCCACCGTCTACACGCTGTCGGAGCGCGCGACCGACGAACAGGCCCGCAAGATGGCGGAAAAGGAAAACGCCTCAGACCTGCTCGCCGGCTTGGACAGCCGGGACATACAGGCGGACGACCAGGTTCGCGGCATCCTTTTCGACCTCATGCGGCGCGAGACGGCGAACTTTTCGGCGGATTTCTCGAATGTTCTGGCCAAGCGCCTGGGGAAAACCATTGCCATGTCGCGGGTGCCGCAGCGTTCAGCCGCTTTCAAGGTGCTGAAGCAGCCCCATTCACCATCCGTGCTGATCGAGCTTGGATATATGAGTAATACGGAGGATCAGCGTCAGATGGCGACGGCCGAGTGGCAAACAAACGTGGCGGAGGCCATTACTGCGGCCATCGACGCCTACTTTACCAAACGGACGGCGGAACACCCTTGAATAACAGGCCGATGGCGGACGACGTGCTGCCACATTCCGTGCTATTGTGCCCACCGGTCGCGTTGTTCATGCTGCGCTGCGGCGTTAAACGCTGGACAACCCCCGTCTGACGGACATTGCGAGCTGATGCGAGCGCCCCCGATCCCGCCGCCAATGGCGCCGAAACGGAAGAAGAAGCGGCGTAAAAGCCTGCTGCTTAGCTTCCTCGGATTCGGATTCGCGACGTTTGTTCTGCTGTTTGTCGGCGGTTCGGGCGTCGCCGGCTTCCTGCTCTGGAAGGCGTCGCGCGACCTGCCCGACTACGAGAGCCTCGCCAAGTACGAGCCACCGGTCATGACGCGTATCCACGCGCACGACGGCACGCTTATTTCCGAGTTCGCGCGCGAGCGGCGCATCTTCGTGCCGATCAACACCATTCCGAAGCGGGTGATCGGCGCCTTCCTGTCGGCAGAGGACCGGCGCTTCTACGAGCATGGCGGCATCGACGCCCAGGGTATTGCGCGTGCCGTGGTCGCGGCCGTCGAAAGCAAGATGCGCGGTTCCAACAAGCGGGCGCAGGGCGCCTCCACCATCACGCAGCAGGTTGCGAAGAACTTCCTGCTGTCGAACGAACGCTCGATGGAGCGCAAGATCAAAGAGGCGATCCTGGCCGTGCGCATCGAGAGCGCCTACACCAAGGATCGCATCCTCGAGCTTTATCTGAACGAGATTTTCCTAGGCATGAACGCCTACGGCATCGGTGCCGCGGCGCTCACCTATTTCGACAAGGAGCTCAACCAGCTCACGATCGAAGAGGCAGCCTACCTCGCGGCGCTACCGAAGGCGCCCAACAACTACCACCCGTTCCGGCAGAAGGCGCGTGCCACCGAGCGGCGCAACTGGATCATCGGCCAGATGGCCGAGAACGGCTACATCACGCAGGAAGAGGCGGAAGCGGCGAAGAAGACCCCACTCACCGTCAAGCTGCGCACCACCGGGCCGCATATCTCGACGGCGGAGTTCTTTGCCGAGGACGTTCGCCGCACGCTGCTGCAGCGCTACGGCGAGGAAAAACTTTACGGCGGTGGCCTGTCGGTGCGCACCACGCTCGATCAGCGGCTGCAGACGATCGCGCGGCGCGCGCTCATCGACGGGCTCGTCAAGTTCGACCGGACGCAAGGCTGGCGCGGTCCGGTCGCCAAGATCGAGATTGCGGGCGACTGGGGCGTGCCGCTCAGCGGCATCGACAGCCCGCGCGACATCGACCCGTGGCGGCTCGGCGTCGTCCTGGAAGCTCAAAAAGGCAAAGCGGTGGTCGGCCTCAAGCCCAGCCGCCAGCAGGACGGCGCACTTGTGAAAGACCGCGAGGCGGTCGAGGTTGCGCTTGAGGAAATGAAGTGGGCCCGGGTGCCGGTCAAGAAGACCGAACCCAAGGCCACGGGCGAACTGCTGGCGCCGGGCGACGTCGTGTACGTCGCGCCGAAGGACCCGCAGAACCTCGCCGGCGCGTGGTCGCTGATGCAAATTCCCGACGTGAGCGGGGGCATCATCGCGATGGACCCGTACACGGGCCGCGTGCTGGCGGTGGCGGGTGGCTTCTCGTTCGCCATGAGCCAGTTCGACCGCGCGATGCAGGCCAAGCGTCAGCCGGGATCCTCGTTCAAGCCGTTCGTGTACGCCGCCGCCATCGACAACGGCTACAAGCCGACCTCGATCATTCTCGATGCGCCGATCGAGATCGAGCAGGGGCCGGGCCAGGAAATCTGGCAGCCCAGAAACTACGAAAAGGACAAGTCGGCCGGACCGGCGACGCTGCGCTTCGGCATCGAAAAATCGCGCAACCAGATGACGGTGCGGCTGGCGCAAGACGTCGGGATGCCGATCATCACCGAATATGCGCGCCGCTTCGGCATCTATGACGATCTGCTGCCGGTGCTGTCCATGTCGCTTGGCGCGGGCGAGACGACGCTGCTCAGAATGGCCACCGCCTACTGCATGCTGGCGAATGGCGGCAAGGAAGTGAAGGCGACGCTGATCGACCGCATCCAGGACCGCTGGGGCGCCACGGTATGGCGTCATGATGAGCGCCAGTGCATGGGCTGCACGGCGGAGCGCTGGGCCAATCAGGCCGAACCTGAGCTGATCGACGACCGCAAACAGGTCATCGACCCGCACACCGCCTATCAAATGACGTCGATCCTCGAAGGCGTCGTACAGCGCGGCACCGCGACGGTGCTCAAGTCACTCAACCGGCCAGTCGCCGGCAAGACCGGCACGACGAACGAGGAAAAGGACGTTTGGTTCGTCGGCTATACACCCGACATGGTTGTCGGCGTGTTCGTCGGCTACGACACGCCGCGTCCGCTTGGCAAGGGCAATACGGGCGGCGCGATCGCGGCGCCGATCTTCGGATCGTTCATGAAGGAAGCACTCGGCGACAAGCCGCCGGCTCCGTTCCGGGTGCCGCCGGGCATCAAACTCGTGCGTGTCAACGTCAAGACAGGGCTGCGCGCGGCCGCCAACGATCCCGACGCCATCCTGGAGGCTTTCAAGCCGACCGAGGAGCCGGATGACGCCTATTCCGTGATCGGCATCGCCAATGCCACGGCCGATGCTTCGGGCGCTGGCGGGCAGGGTGACGCCTACACCGGCGCTCCCGCCGCGACCCCATACGAGACGCCGCGGCCAAGTCCTTCGGGCGGGCTCTGGTAGCTGCTGCGCGGGCCCGACGGCGCGCCTAATGGCCCGTTTGCAACTCACACGCCGTCCCTCTATACGGAGCACCCTGAATTTTTGCTTCGCGCTGCGAGACGCCGGTTTTCCGAGCCGGTCGCGGCTGTTTTGGAGATGCCGCCCATGCGGGCTGAAGCGCAAAAACTGGCTGACGACATCAAGGAGGCGTTCTCCCTCCTGAGGAGGTCGCTTTGACTGGGACACAGCTGAAGATCGCCTCGCGGATCTGAACGCCAAGGCGGAAGACCCCAATCTTTGGACCGACCCCAAGCAGGCGCAAAAAGTGATGCGCCAGCGCCAGTCGCTCGACCGGCAGGTGACCGAGTTCAAGCGCCTGCAGCGCGACTATGACGACGCGCTCACGCTGATCGAGCTTGGCGAAGCCGAGGACGACGAGAGCACGGTTTCGGAAGGCGAAGCGCAACTTCAGCGCATCGACACGGAAGCGCAGCGCCGCTCGGTCGAGGCCATGCTGTCGGGCGAAGCCGACAGCATGAACACCTATATCGAAGTTCACGCCGGTGCCGGCGGCACCGAGAGCCAGGATTGGGCGTCGATGCTCGCGCGCATGTACGTGCGCTGGGCGGAGCGGCGCGGCTATCGCGTGAAGCTGATCGACGAAAGTGCTGGCGAAGAAGCCGGCATCAAATCCGCGACCTTCGAGATCGAGGGTGAGAGTGCGTTCGGATGGTTGAAGACGGAAGCGGGCGTGCACCGCCTCGTCCGTATCTCGCCCTATGACTCGAATGCGCGCCGGCATACGAGCTTCGCGTCCGTCACGGTCTATCCGGTGATCGACGATTCCATCGACATCGACATCAATCCGGCCGACGTCGACATCTCGTTTGCGCGTTCATCGGGCGCGGGCGGCCAGCACGTCAACCGCACGGAATCGGCGGTTCGCCTCGTGCACAAGCCGTCCGGTATCGTCATTTTCGCGCAGGAACAGCGCTCGCAGCACCAGAACAAGGACATTGCTTTCAAGCGCCTGAAAGCGCGGCTCTATGAAATGGAGCTCAAGCGGCGCGAAGCCAAGGCCAGCGCGGAGCAGGCCGCGAAGACCGACATCGGGTGGGGGCACCAGATCCGCTCCTACGTGCTGCAGCCCTACCAGCTCGTGAAGGACTTGCGCACCGGCGCGCAGTCGACCAGTCCGGACGATGTGCTCGATGGCGACATCGACGTCTTTATCGAAGCGGCCCTGTCACGGCGGATCAAGGGCGGCGGCGATGCCGTGACCGTCGAGGATCTGGAATAGCGCGGGCGGTTTGGCCCTTGTCGCCAAGTCGACAGCTGCGTCCGCTCAGGGCTTCACGCCCATGCGGAAGCCGCCCCAATGGCGGCCGAAGATCATGATCGGCGCGGATATGTCCTTCATCAACGCATACTCGCCGCCGCCCATGTTGCGGCGATAGGTTTGCAGCAAGAACGGGCGCGTATTGCGTCCCGCGCCAAGCCCGGTGCGGTCCGAGAAGAGGCGCCGGTTGCGGCAGTTGGCGGCGTTCCAGACAGGGTCCGGTCCCTGGGGCTTTGAATATTTCAGGTTGTGCGTCGGCAGGTAGCCGTTGCGGTCGACGGCCGCGCAGAACGCAATGCGATCGGAGCGCGTCAGAACCGCTTCCTGGATTCTCGGCAGCACACGGTCCGTGAACTCGCAGAACTGCGTGGTGACCTGTTCGGGATTGCTGCCCGGCACCGGCCGGTAGTTGCCGTCGAAAAGTGCCGCCTGTGAAATGTTACCCGCGTTCACTTCGGCTTCGAAGAGCGCGCGCACTTCGGCAGCGGCCTCCTGGCAGATCGCGATCAACGCGCCGTCGCGGGTCTGAAAGCCAGCCTCGACCAGATACAGCATCAGGTCTTCGCTGATGGTCAGGATGTTGCCGGAGCGCTTGTGCGCCGTCGTCAGCTGCTGATCCGAGGTTTCGACGACATTCGCGAGATTTGCGACCTGCTCGCTGACCTGCTTGTTGGTGGCGGCGCTGCGATGGATCGGCTCGCTCATGTCCTCGATGCCGGAGGTCAGCTGCTGTACGCTCGCCACCAGCGACTGAATTTGGTCGGTGGCCCCCTTCGCCTCGTTGGACGCTTCGATCGCCGACTGCGCTTTCG
>CADECN010000123.1:0-5254 GCA_902825785.1 uncultured Hyphomicrobium sp.
ACAGCTTCCGCGACTTCTCGGATAGCGAGGTCAAGCGCTTCTACGGCGACATCGGACTCAAAGGTAGCGCGGCGGAAGTGCATTTCAGCCTTACGGCCGCCAAGAACGAATTCGGTGCGAGCGCGGCGGCGCCCGTCGAACTGCTCGCGCGTGACTGGAGTAATACCTTCACGACGCCGCAGACCACAAACCTTGAAGTGTTCATGCCTACGCTCTCGGCCTCGGTCAAAGCGACGGATACGCTGACGCTATCTAGCGTGGGCTACTATCGGCACTACAAGAACCGCGTTCTCGACGGCAACGTGACGGAGATCGAGCCGTGCAATCCTCTCGATCCCTCGGACGGCCTGTGCCTTGAGGGTCAAGAGGTCCTCGATAACGAAGGTAATGAGATCACCAGCTTCGAAGATCCGCTGGGAACGCTCGATCGTCTCAATACGGAAAGCTCAAGCTGGGGCGCAGCATTCGAAGGACAGGAGAAGGCGCCGCTGTTTGGGCGTCCAAACCTCTTCATCGCGGGTGTTTCCTACGATCGTGGCCGCTCGAACTATAAAACATCGAGCGAGCTCGGGACGATCGGCGACAAGTATGTCGTTGAAGGGACCGGGACGATCATCGGCGGGGTGGAGGATGATCCGCTCGATCCGGATGAGGGCGATGAACTCGCCCCGCGCGACCTCGATACCAAGAACACGTATTTCGGTCTCTATTTCTCCAACGCGCTCGATGTAACGGATCAGCTCACCGTGACGGTCGGCGGTCGCTATAATCACGCGTCGATCAAGCTGGAAGACAAGACCGGCGAATTCCCGAACCTCAACGCCACAAACAAGTATGACCGATTTAACCCGATGGTCGGCGCCAACTACAAACTGTTCCCTGGCTTATCGGTTTACGGTGGTTACTCGGAGTCGAATCGTGCTCCGACGCCGGCTGAGCTTGGCTGCGCTGAGGAGGAGAACCCCTGCCTCATCGAAAGTTTCCTGACCGACGACCCACCGTTGGATCAGGTCGTTGGGCGCACTGTCGAACTCGGTTTGCGCGGGCAAAGCTATAATTACGACGGACGTCTCAGCTGGGGCGCCGGGCTGTTCCGCACCCTGGCGTCTGACGACATCCTGCCGGCTTCCAGGGACGGCCGAATCTTCTTCGATAACGCCGGCGATACGCTTCGTCAGGGCGTCGAACTGACGGCGGCGTACGAAACCAAAAGGTGGAACGTCTATGCGTCGTACGCCTTTGTCGATGCCACGCTCGATGCCTGCACGGAGCCCGACGACGAGGGGCTATGCGCCTTTCTGAATCAAGGTGATCGCCTGCCAGGTATTCCGCGCCATCGCTTCAAAGCAGGCTTTGAATATTGGCTGACCGACAAGTGGAAGTTCGGTGCCGATCTCGTCGCCGCAAGCACTTCGCCGTTCTTCCCGAATGCCGAGTCGGCGGAGGAAGGACTTAGCGCCAATCTCGGGGGCTACACCCGCGTTGATCTCAACACGTCCTACGACGTTACCGACAACGTACAGGTCTACGGCCTTATCAAAAACGTCTTCGACCAGAGATATGGTCTCTACGGCACGTTTTTCGAACTTGATGACGTGAGCGAGGTCAACGAGGACGTCTATGGGTTCCCGCTCACTGATCCGCGCACCATTTCGCCGTCGATGCCATTCGCGGCTTACGGTGGCGTGAAAGTGAAGTTCTAAGAACTGTTCAGGACGTTGCTTTCGAAGCGGCGGCACTCGAGTGCCGCCGCTTTTTTGTGTGTTCCGCCGTTTCGGCGCGCCCTGGCTGGAACGTCGCGCGGCGGCACGAACAATCGCGTCTATCGGTCGATGCGCGGCTTCTTAGCAACTCAGCAAATCCCAGAAATCATTTGGGAGTTTTTCGCGTATTGAGGCGGGAATGTACTTTGGAGCAAAAAACTAAGGAGAATTCCGGATCGATTCCGGCGACACCGGGGGGTGTTGAAATAACGTTGGAAGCTTTCCAGTAACGGCGCGCCAAGAGTTCACGGGGGGCATAACAATGATAATGCAACGGGCTGTCCCTGGCGTCGCCTTGGTGCTCTGTCTATCGTTTTCGAGCGCCGTAAGCGCCCAGGAAACAAATCCTCCGCCTGCCGAACCAACGCCGCCTTCCGCGACGACGAATCCTCCCGCGGTTGCGCAAGAGAAACTTCCTCAGGTCGAGGTTATTCAGGAAGAGCCGAAACAGAAGCCCAAACCTCAGAAACAGGCGTCAAAGCCGAAAAAGAAGCCTGCGCCGGCACCCGAACCTGTCCCGGTCGCGGAACCAGTTGAGGAACCGGTCGTATCAGAACCGGCCACCGCGGGGACCGGAGGAATCGTCAGCGGCACGGTGAACATGTCACCGGTCTCGGGTAGCGATTTGCCGATCGAGAAAGTGCCGTTGGCGGTTGGCCGCGCCAACGCAGGCGACATAACGCGCACGAGAGAAGTGCCGATACAAAACCTTTTGCAGGCAACCGTCCCGGGCGTCGTCATATCGGATACTCAGGGAAACATCTTTCAGACCAGCGTTCAGTTTCGCGGCTATGAGGCCTCGCCCGTCAACGGCATTCCGCAAGGGTTAGCAGTCTATCAGAACGGCGTTCGCATCAACGAAGCCTTCGGCGACGTCGTCAACTGGGACTTCATTCCCGACAATGCGATCGACAGCATTACGATGCTCGGAGCGAATCCGATTTACGGGCTCAATGCGATCGGCGGCGCTGTCGGCATTACGATGCGCGACGGCTTTAACTTCCAGGGTGCGGAGTTCGACACGCGCTTTGGGTCCTACGGTCGGATTCAAGGGAGTGCGGCGGCGGGCATGCGGTCTGGCAACTGGGCCGTGTTCGGAGCACTGGAAGGCATTCGCGACGACGGATGGCGCGATTTCTCGGAAAGCGAGATCAAGCGCGGCTATGCCGATCTCGGATTCCGGAACAGCACGTCCGAGTTCCATGTGAATTTCACCGCGGCCGACAACTTCGTTGGCGTCACGGCGGCAGCTCCCGAAGAATTGCTCGCCATCGATCGTTCGCGGACCTTCACGTCTCCGCAGACCACGAACAGCGACATGCAAATGGTGTCGTTGAATGGCTCTGTTCTGGTTGCTCCGACCTTAAAACTGTCGGGCGTGACCTACTACCGGCACTACAAACAGAAGCATGACGACGGTAATATCCTCGAAATCGCGGAAGAGGGTTGCGAAGCGGGTGCGATCTGCGTCGAAAACGAAGAGGTGCCGGGTGGCGCTCCCGAAGAGCTTGTTGACGACGAAGGAAACGAGCTCGAATCGGCGGATTTCCCTCCTGGTGCGATCTTCGGTGTCATCGACCGAACCGGTCAGAACGCTGACGGTTTCGGTGGAACGGTGCAAGCGACCGACAGATCGCAGTTGTTCGGCCATCGCAACCAATTCGTTCTCGGTGTCAGCTACGATCACGGCGAGGTCAACTACAGGACCTCAAGCGAGTTCGGCCTGTTTCGGCCGAAGTACGTGGTGGCGGGAACGGGGGTCATTCTAGGTGGCGACGACTTCTTCGCTCGCAACCTCGATACGACGAACGATTACGTCGGCGTGTTTTTCTCCAATACGTTCGATGTCACCGATCGTTTGGCCCTGACTGTCGGAGGCCGTTACAACTACGCGCGCCTCGATATCGATAATAAGTCCGAAGGCGATGAAGAAGACACGCTCAGTGGTACCCACACCTTCCAGCGCTTCAATCCGTCCGCTGGCCTGACATATCAGGTCTTCGACGGCTTGACGCTATATGGCGGCTACGCGGAGGCGAACCGTGCGCCGACGACGGCGGAACTGGCCTGCGCCGATCCGGAAGAGCCGTGCTTAATCGAGAGCGCGTTGGTTTCCGACCCGCCTCTGGAGCAGGTGGTCAGCAAGACATGGGAATTGGGTCTCAGGGGCAAAGCGTATAGCTTCGGCGGCGAAGTCGGGTGGTCGCTTGGCGGTTTCTGGTCGAAGAACCAGGACGACATTCTCCTTATCGCTGCGCAGACGACGGGTCGAGGCTTCTTCGATAACGTCGGTGAGACGCGACGCCGTGGTATTGAGGCGGCACTTCAGTACCGCAACGATTGGCTGTTCACCTACCCCAGTTATGCCTTCACGGATGCCGAGTTCCGCGAAAGCCTCGTGATCTCGTCGCCCGACAACCCAGTTGCAGAAGAGTGCCCGGGCACCGAAGAAGAAGACGAGATCAACTGCGTGTTCGTAACACCCGGTGACCGATTGCCGGGTATCCCGCGGCACCGGTTCAAGGCGGGATTCGACTATTCCATCACGCCGCGCTGGAAGTTTGGCGCGGACCTGATTGCGGTCAGTAACCAGTATTTTGTCGGTGACGAGGCCAACCAAAACACGCCGCTGGCAGGCTATGCCAAAGTCAACCTTCACACGTCCTATGACCTGACTGAAAACATTCAGATCTATGGTCTGGTCGATAACGTATTCAATACCGAGTACGGCCTGTTCGGTACGTACTTCAATGCCGAGGCCGCGCAATACGCTGCCGGCGCCGATCCCGCGCTGGCGGGGCTGGTCTATGACGAAGACAACAGGAAGACGATACTTCCTGCCCCGCCGATCACCGCCTATGGCGGCGTCAAGGTGCGGTTCTGATAATTCTCCAAGGAAATGCGAAACGGCGGCACCAAGTGCCGCCGCTTTCGTTCTGGGTGTGTTGAAGGTGGCCTATTCCGACGGTTCTTGATGTCGCTTTTTGGCCCGTTCAGTCGAAGTTGGCGGGCATGAACTTCGCGTAAAGTGGCGCCGGATGACGCGTGCTGGTCCTACTATCGATCTTATCCAGTTCATTCAGCGCAGCCCGAACGTGAGCGGCCAATGCCTCAAGTCCCCCGATGCTTTCGATATCGCTCGAAACATATAGAAGCGTGTCGCGGATCGACTGCAGGTCGATGTGTTGTGGTAGGCGGTTTGAATGACGGCTGGACACGCAATACCTCGACTTCGGATAGTTCGTTAATACTGTGTTAATGGCGAACTATCGCAAGGAACGAGCCGGCGAGCAATGTCGGCGAGGCGTCTCAAACTGGGACGAGCCGATGGCAGTCGGACACCGTTGTTCCTCGTGCTTGTTTACCTCTCGACGGCAAACTCGCGCTCGGTTTCGTGAGCGTGGGAGACGCCCGTGCCCGGCATTTTGATTATCGTCGAAAACCTCACCGTTCCGCTCGACCGGCGCGTCTGGCAGGAGGCGCGTGCGCTG
>CADECN010000123.1:5264-9404 GCA_902825785.1 uncultured Hyphomicrobium sp.
GTCGTATGCCCAAAGGGAGGCGCCTATACGGCCTCTTACGAGTTTCTCGAAGGTATTCATGTTTTCCGCCATCCTCTTCCCATCGAAGCCGATGGAGCCATCGGATACGCAGTCGAGTACGCTTGGTCGCTTGCTTGGGAATGGGCGCTTTCCGTCAAGGTCTATTGGAAGGTCGGTTTCGACGCGGTCCAGGCCTGCAATCCGCCAGACCTCCTGTTTTTGATAGGCGGGTTCTGGAAGTACCTGTTCGGCAAACGGTTCGTGTTCGACCATCACGACATCAATCCGGAGCTTTTCGAGGCCAAGTTCGGCCGGCGCGGCTTGCTCCATAGGCTCATGCTTGCGCTTGAGCGGGCGACGTTTCGTGTCGCCGATGTATCGCTCGCAACGAACGAGACCTTCAAGAGTATCGCAATCACTCGCGGTGGCATGGAGCCGGAACGCGTGTTCGTGGTGCGATCGGTGCCGGATCTGTCGCGCTTTAAACGCGTGGCGCCCAATCAAGCCATCAAAAACGGCAGAAAGCATCTTGTCGGCTATGTCGGGATCATGGGTTCACAGGACGGAGTCGATCTTCTGGTCGAAGCGATGGATGAACTGGTGAACGCTCGCGGTCGGCGCGACGTCCAGTGCGCCATTGTCGGCTCGGGAACCGAGCTTGGCCGGCTTCAGGACATGGTTCGCCAAAGACGCCTCGACGACTTCGTGACCCTTACGGGCTTTTTGTCAGGTGCCGCGCTGCTTGGAACTCTGTCCGCATTCGATGTCGGGGTGATTCCCGATCCGAAGAATGACTACAACGACAAAATCTCGATGAATAAGGTGTTCGAGTACATGTCGCTTGGTATCCCGATCGTTGGTTTTGACCTTGTTGAGGGTCGGCGCGCTGCCGGAGACGCGGCGCTCTATGCCTCAAACAGTAGTCCGCAAGATTTGGCGCACCGTATCGTCGAGGTGCTCGATAACGACGTATTGCGCCGGGCGCTTGGTTCGCAGGGTGTTGCGCGTGCGTCGGCGCTGCGCTGGGACAATGAAAAGAACGAACTTCTCGCCGCGTACGAGACCGTCTTGGCGCCTGAGGAGAGTGTTAGGCCGACCCAAGCCGCTGCGGCAGGGTCGATTTAGGCGCGAGTTGCGGTGACGAGCGCGCCGGCGTGCAGCCTCATGCGTGCTTGTGCCCGCAAGGCCGGCATGACCGAGACGGCGCAAGCGACGATCAGCACGGTCGCAACAAGTGCTTCCGCAACATTGGCAAGCAGTCCGCCGAGGCTGTCATGGACGATCAGCACGCTTGCTGCCGCGGCGGGAACCAGAAATGAAACACGCTGGAGAAAGTCCCAGGTCAACGTGCGTTGTCCAGAGCCAGCGCGCCAGGCAATGTAGAACAGGGAAAACGCTTCGAACGCACATCCAACGGCAGCAATGGCGAGGAGACTTGCGCCTGTCGATGCTGCGCACACGATGAACGGAAGGGCTGCCGCTCGAACGAGGCCAGCGGTAAACAGCGGCCGTGTTTCTCCCGCGGCCATCAGGGCCATACCGGGAACGGCCTGAACCATTCGCAGTGCCCACATTGCCGCGAGGCAGGCGACCAGGTCATCAAGATGCGCGTAGCTGTCACCGAATGCCACGGGCAGAATGGCGCCTCCGGCAACGACGAATACGGATAGATAAAGAGATGCCAGCAACGCCACTGACTCGGTCATGAGCAGGAATGGCCGCCTCAGGCTACCGGTAGTCTCCATGGAACGCGCGAACATTGGAAGCATCAGCGCGTGGCCCACCTTGGCGGCGATTAGGCCGGGCACCATCGTCACAAGGAAGGCCGCAGTGAAGTTCGCCATTTGCTCGGTGCCGAGCTGCTGGGCGACGATGATGCGATCACCCTGATAGATCGCCGCGAGCGGCAAGGCGCTGGCGAGGATAGGCCATCCGAAAGCGAGCTGCCGTCGCATCAGGTTGGCGTCGATCGCTATGCGATAACGTGTGCGAGCGACGACGTGCGAGACGATTACCATTGCGACGGCTTGCACGATCGAGAGCCACACCACGGCCGCGTATCCGCCGTTGAGCGCGAGCAAAGGAAGTGCGGCGGTCAGCGCTACGGCCTGCGGGACGATCTCAATTGCAAGATGCGGACGGTTGTCGAACCGACGCTGGGCACGTCGCCAATCGAGGTGACCAAAGCCTTTGATCAATGTTGCCATGCCGGCCAGTTGGAACGCGATCGCAGCCTGGGGGACGTTGAAGGCAGCGGCTAGTGCCGGGCCGCACAGCAACGCGATCGCGCACAAAAGCACGCCGCGCACAATCAGCAGAGCGTGACAAGCCGCCAGCATGCGCGGCCGGTTGCCATCTTTCGCCTGCACAATAAGTCTGTCGGCCCCGAGATCCGTCAGGGTCTCGAACAGTTGGAGGAAAACGACGATGGCGGCTGCAATTCCGAAGTCGCCCTTCGAGAGCGCGTGGCCGATGATCGCGTTGCGCAGAAAGGACAGACCCTGAGCGGTCGCATAGCCGCAAAACAAAAGAGTTCCTTGGCGCCCGAACTTCGCCGCCGGCCGCGGTGTCGCGTCCAACTTGGTCATCGCACGGACTCTGCGGTGTGACGCCACCCGCGCGCGCCGGGCAAGTGGCGGCTCAGGCGCGTTATCGAGCGTTCCGCCAATCGTCCGAGGCGTCCAGAAATCGGGCGGCCGGAGAGGTGCACCAGCGCGCACGTTGTTTGCAGCCATGCCGGCACGCCGTGCCTGCTCCACCTGTTGCGAAAAGCCGCTAGCGCGACAGCAAATTCCGGTCCCTTGCGACCGGGCGAGAGGTGCTCCAGATGGAAATCAATGACGTATGCAGATCGTCCAAGGCGCGCGGCGTGCAGGCAAATGTCGGCGCCGTAAAAGTGGAAACCGTCAAGTTCCGGAGAGAAGCGGACGTTGGCGTCGCGGCGCACGATCAAGAGATTCTCGTCGAGGCTCACCACACGTTCCGGCAGATCGCCGACGTACTGGTCGGAGCCATGGGGGTCGGTGATGCGTAGCGCAAGCCGGCCAGGCGCGACGCCGCCGGCGTTGCCTGCGACAGCCCATGATTGATCTCGTGCCGACAGCTCGGCAAGGCGCGCGTCGAGGGCCGCTCGGCCGTCGGTCAGCAGCCGGACGTCCTGATGACACAGAATGACGACGGGTGCGCGCGCCGTTTCGATCAGGGCGTTGAGACCGGCGTAGGCGCCGATCTGGTGGGGTCCGGAATTGTCGATGAAGAGATACTCGCAGTCGAGGTCGAAGCCTCCTGCGCGCAACGAAGCGATAAGCTCTCCATGTTGCGTCCTGTCAGTCACGAGGGTTGCGATGGAATAGGCTGGCGCGCTGGTTGTTCCATAGCAGCGCATTTCGATTGGATGAGCGGTCATGCCGCGCTCCTTTTAGTGGTCGCTGCAGGCGGCGCTGGGGTCGCTCCGTAACCGTGCATCCACTCCGCGCGTCGCGACCAGATCTCTCGCCAAGCATTTGCTTGCGCGACCCAGCGGCTACAGAAGGTCGCGAGTGCGGATGTGGCGATCGCACGCGTCAACGGCCACGCGATCAGCATAGCAATGCCTAGGAGCTGGCTTCTCCGGTTCCAGTGGCGGTGAATGAGGGTCATCTTGGCCGCAAGCAGGCGGACCATCTTGTCGGAACGCACGGCCTCCGACGCACCACCGTAATGCACGATCTCCGCATCGGGCGTGACCATCGGCTGTGCGCCGAGCGCCCTTGCGCGGAGGCAAAGGTCGGCCTCTTCGCCGTACATAAAGAAGCTCGGGTCCAACCCGCCGAGATCGTTCCAAAGTTCGGCGTCGACAAGCATGAAGCAGCCCGAGACGATGTCGACCTTGCGCGCGGTATCGCGCCGCCAGCCGCCGTAGGCCTCGCCGTTGAGTAACTCGGAGCGCGGAAATAAAGCGGCGAGCCCGGTCGCCCGGCAGAATTGGTTCCAGGGCGTCATGCGCGACCAGCACGAAGCGGGATTGAGCGTTCCGTCAGGGAAAAGTGTCCGTCCACCCCAAATCCCGGCTTTAGGATTTGCTTTCGCGAATGCGACGAGTTGGTCGATGGCGCCGTTGCGGGTAACCGTATCGGGGTTCAGAAGAAGTATGTAGTCGCC
>CADECN010000124.1:0-6485 GCA_902825785.1 uncultured Hyphomicrobium sp.
CATTTCGGGTATCGCGTAGTTGCTCTGCGCGATACCCTTATGGAAGAGCCCGCGCGCCAGGGGGGACGCAAAGAGCGCGAGCACGCTTTTCGCACCGGCCGATTCACCGAAGATCGTGACGTTATCCGCGTCGCCCCCGAAGGCCGCGATATTACGCTTCACCCACCTGAGCGCGGCGATCTGATCCATCAGCCCGAAGTTCGCAGTCGAGTCTGCCGTCACCTTGCCGAGCGCCGGATGTGCGAAGAACCCAAGCTGCCCGAGCCGGTAGTTGAACGAGACGACAACGGCACCCTTGCGCGCGAGCGCCGCGCCGTCGGTCATGTCGATGCCGCCGGTGCCGATAACGTAGGCGCCACCGTGTATCCAGACCATGACCGGTAGGTTGGCTTTCGAGCCGGTCTGCGGGGTCCAGACGTTGAGGGTGAGGCAGTCCTCACTCATCGGACCAGGATCGCCCGGCGACATGTCGGTCGGAGTGAATGGCTTTTGCGGGCAGGAGAAACCATATGTGCGCGCTTTGCGCACGCCTGTCCAGGCGGGCGCGGCACGCGGATCGCGCCAGCGCAGGTCACCGATCGGTGGCGCGGCGTAAGGAATGCCCTTGAACGCAATCACGCCCGCCACCGCGACGCCCGACACTTTGCCCGACCGCGTCGTAACGACCGGCTCGGCGGCGCGCGATGCGGGAACGGCGAGGGAGGTCCATACGACCGCTACGGCCGCGAAAAGCGCGACGATCCTGGGGTTCAACATGAAATATGTCCACGCAGCACACTGTCGAATGTACGACGCATATCAGACATCACGCCCGCGAGACGAGTGGATGAGGGCATGATTGCAGGTTAGCGTGTCTTCCTGGTTGCGCGCCCGCTACTCGCTGCGGCGCCGGCTCATGAACGCCAATCTCTCGAGCAGGTGTGCGTCCTGTTCATTCTTGATCAGTGCGCCAGCAAGCGGCGGCACGAGCTTGCGCGGATCGCTCTCGCGCAGCAGCGACGGGTCGACGTCCTCGTTGAGCAGGAGCTTCAGCCAGTCCAGCAGTTCGGATGTCGAAGGCTTCTTTTTCAAGCCGGGCACATCGCGCAACTCGTAGAAGACGCGTAGCGCCTCGCTGACGAGACGGCCCTTCAGTCCCGGAAAGTGCACATCCACGATCCGACGCATCGTTTCAGCGTCGGGGAATTTGATGAAATGGAAGAAACACCGGCGCAGAAACGCATCCGGCAGTTCCTTCTCGTTGTTCGACGTAATGAGCACAATCGGCCGATTCTTCGCCTTGATGGTCTCGCCTGTCTCGTAGACGAAGAATTCCATGCGATCGAGTTCCTGCAGCAAATCGTTCGGAAACTCGATGTCGGCCTTGTCGATCTCGTCGATCAGAAGCACCGAACGTGCGGGCGAGGTAAACGCCTCCCACAGCTTGCCGCGCTTGATGTAGTTGGCGATGTCGTGCACGCGCTCGTCGCCCAATTGTCCATCGCGCAGGCGTGAGACGGCGTCGTACTCGTACAGGCCCTGTTGCGCCTTCGTGGTCGATTTGATGTGCCATTCGATCAGCGGAGCACCGATTGCTTCCGCGACCTGCGACGCGAGCACGGACTTGCCGGTGCCGGGTTCGCCCTTGATCAGCAGCGGGCGCTGCAGCGTGATGGCCGCGTTGACGGCGACCTTGAGGTCATCGGTTGCGACGTAGGAATCCGTACCGGCGAACTTCATGGGGCTTATGCAACCTGTGGTCGACGCGCGTTTGCTGCGCGCGGAACGCTACATACGGCGCCCCGCCGCAGCAAGGCGGCGCAAGAGCACTCTGGTGAAATGTGGCGCCACGGGTCGGCCTCGCCCGTTTCGAGAGCGGCAACCAAGTGACTGATAGGACGCCAGAATATGTGGGCGATGGGATTTTCAATATATCTCGGGGCCGCGCTTGACTACCACGCCGGCCCGCTTAAGTAAGTGCGGCCCGAAGCCAGGGTTCCGAGTCGTTTTTCGCGCCGCCCACGACCATCCAGGTGGTCCGGTCGGTCCGCCTCATAGGAGGCCGACGATGAGCAAGACATCCGGCGCAAAAGGCTCGAAAGCCAAAGCGCCCGCAAAGAAGCAGGTTGCAAAGCCGGCGAAGGCCAAGGCGGCGGCCAAACCTGTTGTCGTTTCAAAAGCGGCGGCCAAGCCGGTCGCGAAAAACGGGGCATCGAAGGCAGCTATCGCCTCTCAGCCGGCGCGGACGATCGCAGCCGCGGGGAAGGCATCGCCGGCAAAGAAGACTGAGGGTCCAGTAAAAAAGATGGCAGCGCGTCCGAAGATCGCCGACATCGTCCTCCCGCAGGGCTATCGCCCCTCGGAAGACGAGCCTTTCATGAATGACATGCACCGCGCCTATTTCCGCAAGCGGCTGATCGAATGGAAAGATGAGATTTTGCGCCAGACGCGTGAAACATTGGCCATTCTGCACGAGGATTCCACACAGCACGCCGATCTTGCCGACCGCGCGACCTCCGAGACGGATCGCGCGACGGAACTGCGCACGCGCGATCGCCAGAGGAAGCTCATTGCCAAGATCGACGCCGCTCTCGGCCGCATCGAAGATGGCAGCTACGGCTATTGCGAGGATACCGGCGAGCCGATTGGCCTGAAGCGCCTCGACGCTCGGCCGATCGCCACGCTGTCGGTCGAGGCGCAGGAGCGCCACGAGCGCCGTGAACGCGTCTATCGCGAGGAATAGCTCGTCGTCCCGGATTGGCGCGACCTTTCACGCCAGCTTAACCTTTCGTCGGCAGACTTGGCCAAGCTCAGTCCGTCGAGAGGATCAGTGCCGTGTTTCGTCATTTTTCAAGTACGCCGTTTCAGGCACTTCCGGCGGCCTGTTTGTTGAGTGTGCTGGCAGTCGTCGTCGGCACTGGGTGGGGAACGGCTAAGAAGAGCCATAAGGTCCTCCGGGTCGAGACACCCACCGCGACAATGCAGATCACGCCCTTTGACCTGGCCGACGTGTCGCTTCGCGATTTTGGCGATCTCGAACGCCAGTAGCGCCCGCGGCTATGAGCCGCCGGGCAGATCCATCCTCGTTCCATCGATAGAAACCGGCCCAAACGACGGCGCCGCGCGCTCGCCCGTCATGGCGCCCGTGGGTTCGCTGTAGATGGGCCGTGGCGGAACTATGCCGGTTTCGATGACGACGTCGACCGGCCCGCCGGTCATGATCAGATGTTCGACCTCATCGCGCCGCACGAGCAGCAATTTGCGCCGTCCATCGACATTTGCATACTCCACGACGCCGATGCGCGGCTCGACCTTGTTGCCGAAAAGGAACGAGGAAGGTGACCCGCCTCGCGCATAGGCCTTTGCAAAGACGGAACCCATGGCAATGACCACCGCCAGCGCCGTAAGCGCCAGACCCCAGAATAGCAGGCTCGACATCATACCCCCCGGTTGCCGCAACCACCCCGCCTTTCCAGATCCTTACTCCGGAATTGACGGCATTTTAACCCTGATGATCGAACAGTTAGCCCGCCGCGAACAGGTGACTCGAAGCGGCACAGTGTCCGTTGCGTGAAGAGTTCGCAGTCGATGTCCAGCGCCCAGCCTCTCCCTCGCCAGAATCAGTTAGTTTCCGAGGCTATGAAGGATCGCGAGGCGTTGAAAATTGAGGCCGCCCCGCTCGATCCGCTGACCGCAGCGGAGGGCTTCGGCGGGTTCCTTACGACCATTCTCGTCGTTGCTGCCGCCGGAGCGGCGGTATTCGGCCTGCTGACCAGTGGCTCGAGCGAACCGCTGGTTCTGACCGTGCTTTCCGTTCTGGCCATGCTCGGCACCTTCCTGCTGTTCGGGATCGCCGCCGGCCACATCCGCATCGGCGCGCGCACGCCGGCGGGCGAACTGATCAAAGCCGCGGTTGATACCTCCGACGACGCCGTGCTGTTGAGCCGGCCCGACGGTACGGCTCTCTATTGGAACGCGGCGGTTGAACAGATTTTCGGCCGCAACGACGCCGGCCCACTGTCCGCCCTGGAGGCCTCCGTTGCCGGCGACGCCGAGGCAGCCCAGACGCTTTTCCGCCTTATGCGGGCAGCTGAGCGTCGCGAAACGCGCACCGAAGAGATCCGTATCAAGACCGCAAGCGGCCGACTGCCGGCCTGGCTGCGCATTCACGTCAAGCCGTTCCGCTCGCCCGATCCGGCGATGAGCTCTGCTCGGCGCGATGTCCTGGTATCCTGGCAAATAACCGACGTTTCGAACGCCAAGGCGCGCGAGACGCAGCGCGTCGGTGCGCTCCAGACTGCGCTGTTCGCGTTTGATCGTATGCCGGCGGGCTTCATGTCTGTCGCCGCGGACGGCCGGATCGTGCATTTGAACACCGCGTTTGAGAATTGGCTGGGCTATGCCGAAGGCGGTCTGCGCGGTCACTCCATGCCGCTTTCCGACATCGCAAGTGAAGAAGGCGCGCGGCTACTGCGCCAACTTGCGGCTGTAGCGGAGGCGGACAAGCGCACGGTCGACCTTGACCTGACGCGCCAGGACGGTCGCATAGTGCCGCTGACGCTGCTGGTCGAGCCGCTGATGACGGACCCGCCCGGTGGCTTCACAGTGACGGCCATCAATCGCCTGACCGCCGGCTTGATGAACGGCCAGGAGGACGTGCGGCTGTCGCAGTTTTTCCAGGCCGCTCCGTTCGGGATCGCGACCCTGGATTCAGCCGGCCGCATAGCCAAGTGCAATACGGCTTTCATGCGCATGGTGCTTGACGGCAAACCGGCTCAGGACGTCTCGGCGATCGAAGCGCTGGGCCGCACGGCCGAGGACGAGGAGCGCCTCAATCTCCAGGCTGGCTTGCAGCAGGCGCTGAGCGGGCGAGGCAACATCGCGCCGATCGAAATCACCGCCGGCGATGCGAAACAGTTTACCCGCCGCATTTACATGTCGCCGCTCGCGGCGTTGCCGGATGGCGAGGCCGCCGCCCTCTACGTGATCGATGCAACCGAGCAGAAGGCTCTGGAAACGCGCGTTGCCCAAGCCCAGAAGATGGAGGCGGTTGGCAAGCTTGCGGGCGGCATCGCCCACGACTTCAACAACGTCCTGACCGCCATCATCGGCTTTTCCGATCTGCTGCTGCAGACGCATCGGCCGAGCGACCCCGCGTATCGCGATATCAAGAACATCCAGTCGGCCGCCAACCGTGCCGCTGGCCTCGTCGCGAGCCTGCTCGGCTTCTCGCGCAAGCAGACGCAGCAGGTATCCGTATTCAACGTCGCCGACGTCATCGCGGACAATCAGCCTACCCTTAAGATCACGGCGACCGAAAAGACCGACCTCAAGATACAGTCGGAGCGCGACCTCTGGTACGTCCGGGCCGACAGCAACCAGATCTTCAACGTCGTGCTCAACCTCGTTCGCAACGCGCGCGACGCCATGCCGGACGGCGGCCGCCTGACAATCGCCACCCGCAATATGTCGGAGCGCGAAAGTCAGAAGATGAGTGGCGTCGTCGGTTTCGTGCCGGGCGAGTACGTGCAGATCGAGGTCGCCGACACCGGCACCGGCATGAGCCCGGAGGTTATGGAAAAGATCTTCGAGCCGTTCTTCACGACCAAGGGAGTCGGCAAGGGTACCGGTCTCGGACTTGCTTCCGTCTACGGTATCATCAAACAGTCGGGCGGCTTCATTCAGCCCGAAAGCGAATTGGGCAAAGGCACGGCATTTAGGATCTATCTGCCGCGCCATCTCGTCGAGGAAAGTGACGAGGTCGACGCCAAAGCGGCCGATCGCGCGACCGAGCAGAAGCGCGAGATGAAGGCCGCCGACCTCACCGGAACCGGACGCGTCCTGCTGGTCGAAGACGAGGTCGAAGTCCGGCAGTTTGCCGTCCGCGCGTTGCGCCGTCAGGGCTATCAGGTCTTGGAAGCCGCCGATGGCGTCGAGGCGCTCGAAGTCATGCGAGAAAACGAGGGCAAGGTCGACATCATCGTCTCCGACGTCGTCATGCCGGAAATGGACGGCCCCACGCTTTTCAAGGAGCTGCGCAAGCGCAACCCTGATGTGAAAGTTATCTTCGTCTCGGGCTATCCGAACGAGGCCTTCCGCGAACATCTCGGCTCGGAGGATTTCGCGTTCCTGCCGAAGCCGTTTTCGCTGCCGCAGCTCGCAGCCAAGGTGAAGGAAGAGCTGGCTAAGTAATCCGCATCCGGCGGCCGGCCGACCTCAACGATCCGGAATTGTCGAGTTGATGTTGGTGCCTGACCGGTCGAGGGTGTCGGCGATAATTGACAGCGGCGCATCCTTGTTGACGCCGGACGCCGGGCGGGCGCGCGTCACACGCGGCTTTGCCGCTGCGCGGACGGCAGGTTGTGGTGGCAGAACAGCCGGCTCGACATGCGGGCGGCTTTTGAGCGCCGCGGCAAGACCCTCTCCAACCTCGAGATAGCCGCCGGCTGGCGCCTCCGGCGGAAGTGTCGGCTCTACGCGGACGTCGGTGGCGGCCATGCGGGTCT
>CADECN010000124.1:6495-9394 GCA_902825785.1 uncultured Hyphomicrobium sp.
GCGGTCTGCGCGAGCGCGGCGGGAGCCATTCCAAGTGCCGTAACGAGCGGCACGGCTGCAGCAAATCGACGAGCAAGCATCGCTGATCGTGTCCGTTGGAGAAGACCGAGTCGCAATACGAGTTCGCGGTGCTTCGGGTAAACAAATGGTTAATGCGATTCCCTGTCGGAATTGCGAGCATCGACAAATGGTGTGTTCTGCGTGAGAACAAAACGTGATTGACGATTCGGAACAAAATAAGTACATTTAACCAAATTGCAGCGTCGAAGGCGATGCCATAGGGATGAGGACGAGCAAAATGGACCGGTCGGATTTCACCGTCGTCGAAGGGGGCAGGATGGACAAGAAGCAGGCGCTCGAGCAGGCCTTGGCGCAGATCGACAAGCTGCACGGCAAAGGGTCGATCATGCGGCTCGGCGCCAATGACAAGGTCGACATCGAGGCCATATCCACCGGCTCGCTCGGGCTCGACATCGCGCTCGGCATTGGCGGTCTGCCGAAGGGCCGCATCGTTGAAATCTATGGGCCGGAATCGTCCGGCAAAACGACACTCACGCTTCAGGTCATCGCCGAGGCGCAGAAAAAAGCCGGCATTTGCGCCTTCATCGACGCCGAGCACGCGCTCGATCCCTCTTACGCCAAGAAGGTCGGCGTCAAGATCGAGGATTTGCTGATTTCGCAGCCCGATACCGGCGAGCAGGCGCTCGAAATCGCCGATACGCTCGTGCGTTCCGGCGCCATCGACGTGTTGGTTGTTGATAGCGTCGCCGCCTTGACGCCTGCGGCCGAACTCGAAGGCGAGATGGGCGACATGCAGCCCGGTATGCAGGCGCGCCTGATGAGCAAGGCGCTGCGCAAGCTGACGGCCTCGATTTCCAAGTCCAAGTGCATGGTGATCTTCATCAACCAGATCCGCATGAAGATCGGCATCATGTTCGGCAACCCGGAGACGACGACCGGCGGCAACGCGCTGAAGTTTTATTCCTCCGTCCGCCTCGATATTCGCCGCATCGGCCAGATCAAGGAGCGCGAGGACGTGGTCGGCAACCAGACGCGTGTCAAGGTGGTGAAGAACAAGGTCGCGCCGCCCTTCAAGCAGGTCGAGTTCGACATCATGTACGGCGAAGGCATTTCCAAGGTCGGCGAACTCGTCGATCTCGGCGTCAAGGCCGGCATCGTGGAGAAGTCGGGCGCCTGGTTCTCCTACGACGGCAATCGTATCGGCCAGGGCCGCGAGAACAGCAAGCTGTTCCTGAAGGAGAACCCGAAGGTGGCGGCCGAGCTGGAGCGGGCCATCCGCGCCAGCGCCGGCCTGATCGTCGAGAAGATGCTCGTCAACCCCGAGGCAGGCGAAGACGACGGCGAGGAACCGGACGAGGACGGTGTGCTGCCTGACGAAGAGTCGGGCAAGAAGGTCGCCAAGGTCAAGCGCTAGCCGGTCGGCTTGGCCCATGACCGGCGCTGCGGTTGAACCCGCAGCGCGATGGGGCCAAGGCAGACGACGGATGGCGAAATTCAAAAGGGGCCGGTGCCGTGCGCGCCGGCCTCGCGGCGTTTGGTGGGCCGCAAGCAAGACGGCGATGGGCACATATCTGCCGCCTCAGCGCCTTCCTGGACACCTAGAGGGGCCGCAGCTACAACGGCGGCCCTGAATCAAAACTTCTCCTTGAAGGTTCGAAAGCACGTTCCCATGGCTGGCGTCAGCGAAATCCGCGCTTCCTTCTTCGACTACTTCAAGCGCAACGGCCATGAGGTCGTGGCCTCGTCCTCACTCGTGCCGAGGAACGACCCGACGCTGATGTTCACCAACGCCGGCATGGTGCAGTTCAAGAACGTCTTCACCGGCCAGGAAACGCGCGAACCCCCGCGCGCCGCGACCTCGCAGAAATGCGTGCGCGCCGGCGGCAAGCACAACGACCTCGAGAACGTCGGCTACACCGCGCGCCACCACACGTTCTTCGAGATGCTCGGCAACTTCTCGTTCGGCGACTACTTCAAGGAGCGCGCGATCGAGCTTGCCTGGAACCTGCTGACCAAGGACTTCGGCCTCGACAAGAAGCGCCTGACCGTCACCGTCTATCACGACGACGAGGAGGCGTTCTCGATCTGGAAGAAGCTGACCGGCTTCCCCGATTCCAGGATCGTGCGCATCGCGACTGCCGATAACTTCTGGCAGATGGGCGAGACCGGCCCCTGCGGTCCGTGCTCTGAGATTTTCTTCGATCACGGCGAGAAAATTCCGGGCGGCCCACCGGGCTCGCCCGACGCCGATGGCGACCGCTTCGTCGAGATCTGGAACCTCGTGTTCATGCAGTTCGAGCAGCGCGCGCCGGGCGACCGCATCTCGCTACCCAAACCCTCGATTGACACCGGCATGGGCCTTGAGCGCATCGCTGCCGTGCTCCAGGGCAAGCACGACAACTACGATATCGACCTTTTCCAGGCGCTGATCGCCGCGTCCGTCGCCGCGATAGGCGTCGAGGCCAAAGGTGAGGCGGCAGCGAGCCACAAGGTCATCGCCGATCACTTGCGCGCCTCCAGCTTCCTGATCGCCGACGGCGTGCTCCCGTCCAACGAGGGTCGCGGCTACGTGCTCCGCCGGATCATGCGCCGCGCTATGCGTCACGCTCACATCTTGGGCGCACGCGAACCCGTGATGTACCGCTTGTTCCCGGCGCTGCTGCGGCAGATGGGCGACGCCTATCCCGAACTCGGCCGCGCCGACGCGCTCATCACCGAGACGTTGAAGCTCGAAGAGACGAAGTTCAAGCGCACCCTGGAAAACGGCCTGAAGCTGCTGGGCGAGGCCTCTGGCGATATGAAGAAGGGGGCAACCTTTCCGGGCGAGGTTGCCTTCAAACTCTACGACACCTTCGGTTTCCCGCTCGATCTGACGCAG
>CADECN010000125.1 GCA_902825785.1 uncultured Hyphomicrobium sp.
ATCGTGATCGGGGTGCTGATAGCTGACAAGTTGGGCGAGAAAGGGTGCCGCTTCGATGTCGTCCATCGTGTCACGGGCCGGCAACGCGGCAATCGTGTCCACGTAATCAAGCTTCGCCTCGACGCCGAACTGGATAATGGGCGCGATCACCGCCGGCGTGTCGAACGCGCCGATGGCAAGCGCGATGCCGTCAGGCGCCGCGTAATAAAGCGGCGTGCCGCAGTCGCCGCAAAAACCGCGCGCGGCGAAATTTGAGGACTGGAATGTCCTGGGTTTGCCGCGCGTCCAGGTTAGCCGTGCGTCGCGCACAGAGACCAACGGCGCATAGAAGTTGCCGAACGCCTTCTGGCACATGCGGCAATGGCAGACCGAAGCATCGCCCAGCTTGCCATCGACGCGAAATCGCACCGCGCCGCACTGGCATCCTCCGGAATATGCTTGCTCGGCCATTAGGGTGTCTCCGATTTCCTGTCGCGACCTTTAGTGGGACACTCGCCGCTTGTCATGTCGCGACGCGAGCGGAGACCGGGACAAGGACTTTCACCGCGTTAACGGCGTCCAGATGACTTGATCCAATCGCTCCGCCCCTGTTGCCAGCATCACGAGCCGGTCAAAGCCGAGCGCGCACCCCGAAGCGGGCGGCATTTGCTCGAGAGCGGAGAGGAAATCTTCATCTATCGGATAGCGTTCGCCATAGATGCGCTCCTTTTCGTCCATCCAGGCATTAAACCGGTCTCGCTGGGTTCCCGCATCCGTCAATTCGCCAAAACCGTTGGCAAGTTCGACCCCGCAGACGTAGAGCTCGAAACGTTCAGCAACCTCGCGGTCGCGGTCGCGGGGCGAGGGCCGCGCCAATGCCGCCTCCGTAGTCGGATACTCGTACAAAATCGTGGGGCGCCCGGCTCCAAGTAGCGGCTCGATCTTCTCGACCAGCACACGACTGAAAATGTCGGACCACGTATCGTCGACCGCGATGCGGATGCCCGCCTCGTGCGCGCTTTGAGCCAGGACATCACGATCGGCGCCGCCCGCGCTGGCTGCGCGCAGCGCAATAGCGGCGTCGCGCGCGAATGCCTGCTCGAGCGTCAGACGTTCGGCGTCGATTCCGACGTCACACGTCTTCCCGCGCCATGACCAAGTCATCCGTCGCGTCACCGAGGCGGCAATCCGAAGTATTGCCGCGCAGTCGTCCCAAAGCTGCTCGTAGGGTGCGCCGGCGCGATACCATTCGAGCATCGTGAATTCGCTCGCGTGCAGCGGACCGCTCTCGCGGTTGCGGAAGACCGGTGCGAAGGCAAAGATTTTTTCCTCTCCCGCCGTCAGCAGCTTCTTCATGGCGAACTCGGGCGAAGTGTGCAGATAGAAGGCGTCGCGCTGCAGATCCGTGCCGATGCGTTCGGTCGCGAACGCGTGCAGGTGCGTTTCGTTGCCCGGCGAAATCTGAAGTGCGGCCGGATCCACCTCGACGAAGCCCTGGCTCTCGAACCAGCCCCGGACCGCGCGCTTGATGGCGCCGCGCGCCAGCAGCAAGGGGCGGCGGTCGGCATGGATATCGGGGCGCCACCAGGGCGATTGGGCTCTATTATTCAATTGCTTTACAGCGAGCCCTTGACGCACTTGGCGGCTGAGTTCGCTTCCGCTAAGAGGGGCGCAGATTCCTATTAGGTTCGACGCTTCCGGGGCCGCCTGACGGCGGACGAGGCGCTTCTCTTATGAACGGAGACGGCAGTGGTCAAGGTTATCGCAAGCTCGGTGCGCAAGGGCAATGTGCTCGATCTCGACGGCAAGCTCGCCGTCGTCATGCACGCTGAGAACATCCATCCCGGCAAGGGAACGCCGGTCACCCATCTTGAAATGCGCCGCATCGCCGACGGCGTGAAGGTCACCGAGCGATACCGCACGACCGATCAGGTCGAACGCGCCTATCTGGACGAGAAAGACTTCAACTACCTTTACGAAGACGACATGGGCTACAACTTCATGCAGCCCGAGACCTTCGACCAGATCACGATCTCGAAGGACGTGATCGGTGAACAGGGCCAATGGTTGCAGGAAGGCATGACCTGCCTCGTGTCGTTGCACGAAGGCAACCCGATCGCGGTTGAGCTGCCGCAGCGTGTCGTTTTCGAGATTGTCGAAGCCGATCCCGTCGTCAAAGGCCAAACGGCCTCGTCATCCTACAAGCCCGCGAAATTGTCGAATGGCGCCCGCGTGATGGTGCCGCCGCACATCGGAGCCGGCACCCGCGTTGTGGTTATGACGGCCGACGGCTCCTACGTCGAACGCGCCAAGGACTGACGCTCGCGGTTTTGAGCATCAGGCCGCGACGGCGAGGCGATACGCTTCGTCGGGAGCAACTTCTTCCGCGACCACATCAAACCGCGCCAGCCGGTGTTGACCGAACGACGTCACCATCGCGACGTCGGTCGCGTCGCGCCCGCGTGCAATCACGATGCGTCCGATGCGCGGCTTATTGTGACGCGCGTCGAACGTCACCCACTGGTGACCTACATAGGCTTCGAACCAGGCGCTGAAATCCATCGGCGCCGGGTCTGTCGGCACGCCGATATCGCCCAGGTAGCCGTTCACATAGCGTGCTGGGATGTTGAGGCAGCGGCAGAACGCGATGGCAAGGTGCGCGAAGTCGCGGCACACACCGACGCGCTCGTTGTAGGCATCGAGCGCGCTACGTGTTGCTCGCGCTTGCTGATAATCGAAGCGCAGATGTTGATGTACGAAATCGCAAATGGCCTGCACGCGTGCCGCTCCGGGCGGAACTGAGCCGAACAATTGCCAGGCTATTTGGCCAAGCTGGTCCGTCTCGCAGTAGCGACTGCCTGCAACGTAGTGCAGCGCATAGTCCGGCAATTCCGCAATCGTGACTTCGTCAGCTTACGCCGGCACCGATTCATAAAAGCCACCGTCGCGAACAAGTGCGCGGTAACTGAAGGTCGTCACGCCGGGTTCGACAATGAGTCGCTGGATGCGGTTGCCGTAGTGATCGAACCCGCGTTCCACCGGCACCTCCGGGACCACTCGTCCCTCCTCATGCCGAATGTCGTGGCGGCGCGAATTATGGATATCCAGCATCAATACGAAAGGGGTCTGCTGCGCGACCTCCACGGCAATGTCGTAGCCGACATGAATGAGCATCTGCGGGATCCTTTTGAGAGACACGCCGGGGCGCATTCATAAAAATGCCGCCGGCCTCGAAAAGTTCCGCGCCTTACAAGGCGCCTTATCCAAACGTCAGACACGCAATAACGCCAGCGTCCGAGGACACACTTCTTAGCGCGCCCGTCGCGCGAAAGCGCGCCTGAATTTGTGGCAGAAAGCGAGCGACTGCGGTTATTCCGTAAAGAGCCGGGGACGGAACGCAAAAAAATTGGCCCGACGAAACGCCGGGCCAAACATTCATTCCGAAGAGATGAAGATCAGCAGTTATTCTCAAACTTGTAGCACGCCGACATGCTGCCGCGATCGCAGCGATAGGCCCAGCGATTGCACTGCCGGCGCCACGCGCGTCGTTCCGACGCGTCAGCGCTGCTTGCGATTGCCGCAGCGGAAAGCCCGAGGATCACGCCGGCGGCGATCGCGCGTTTGCGCCCGTGCCTGGCTTCAGCGCTGGTGACAAAGGAAGCCGAAACGAACGAGAAGGCCAAAAGACCGGCAAGGCAAGAGTTCAAAAATTTGCGCATCGCTCTACCTGATTGCGGGGTTGATCGAGGAACGCACTGGCCGGCGGCCAGCACATGGAAGCTTCGGTAGATCTACCATCGTAAACCTTAGCGACAAATGGCGAGGCGCTGGGCAGCCTGACGGTTTCGCGGAACTTGGTGAAAACGGGGTAACTTTGAACGGTAACCGCCGATCAATGTATTGAGGCTCGGTTGCCTCAGAAGTCGAAATTGATAGCCGATACTTTTGTGCCCGCGCGCAACGCCGGAGCATTGGCGGGAACGACGACGAGACATTCTGCTTCGCGCAGCGCCGCGATACGTGAGCTGTCCTGGTTCGCAATGGGTGTCGCAAGCGGTGGCGACCCGCTGCGGTCGAGCGTGGCGCGCATGTAGTGATCGCGCGGTCCGTTGGCGGGGATATCGATAGCGAGCTGAGCTTCGAAACTATCGAGTGCCGGCTGGCGCCCGAGAAGCGCGCCGATGAGAGGCACCAGAAAAACCCGGCCCGTTATCAACGCCGAAACAGGATTTCCCGGCAGGCCGAGACAGCGCTGCAGCTTGCCCCCAACTGTGCGCGTGCCGAAGAACAGCGGCTTTCCTGGCCGCATGGCGATTTTATGCAGTTCTAGATGTGCGCCCGATGCCTCCAGTGCTGGCCAAACGAGATCATGATCTCCGACGGACGCGCCACCGGTCGTCACCAGAATGTCGGCGCCATGGGTTGTACGCAGCGCATCCTTCAGATCCTCCATCGTATCATCAGCTATGCCCATGATCTGCGGCGCACCTCCCGCCGCTTCGACCAGCGCGGCTAAGCCGTAGGAATTGGAGCTGACAATCTGGTCGGGTCCAAGCGGCTCTCCGGGCTCCACCAGTTCGTTACCGGTAGCAAGTATGGCGACGATAGGTTTTCGCACGACCGGCAACGTCGCGTGTCCCGCTGCCGCAGCGAGCAGGATGTCGCGAGGGCCAAGGCGCCTGCCCGCATCGAAAAGACGCGCCCCATCGGAGAAGTCCTGCCCCCTTTGGCGGATGTTGGCCCCAACTGGCGGAGCCTCAAGAACGCCAATGCGCTGTCCGTCGCTGCGGGCGTCCTCTTGGATGAGAACGGCATCGGCACCCTTCGGCACCGGCGCGCCTGTAAAGATCCGAACCGCTTCGCCCGACTTCACGGTCTCATCGAACGCGCGACCGGCCGCCGCTTCGCCCACAAGCATCAATCCCACGCCCGGCACGGACGCATCGGCCGCTCGCACCGCGTAGCCGTCCATGGCGGACGCATCGAATGGCGGTTGCGTCAGGGTCGCAAAGACGGGCGCGCCGAGTGTGCGCCCCAACGCGAATCGCAATCCGACGTTTTCGCGTTCGATTTGACCCGCGCCGGTGAGGACACGCTCTAAGGCTTCGGCGACGGGCATCAGCGCCATGGTACGTCGTCCTGTTAGCGCTCGATCTTGATTGGGCCGGATCGCCCGCCGCTCTTTTCGACCAGCCGAATGCCTTCGATCACCATCGCTTTATCGGCGGCCTTCAGCATGTCGTAGAGCGTGAGGCAGGCAACCGACACCGCGGTCAAGGCTTCCATCTCGACGCCGGTCTGCCCGGCTACCTTCGCCATCGCCGTGACGCGAATGCCCGTCGGCGAAGCGGTAGGCGAAAATACCACGTCCACCTTCGTTAGATTGAGCGGATGGCAAAGAGGTATCAGTTCGTGGGTTCGTTTGGCGGCCATAATGCCGGCGATTCTCGCCGCGGCGATCACGTCGCCTTTCTTTGCCGCTCCTGTTTCCACCAGTGCCAACGTCTCCGCGGCCATCGCTAAAAAGCCTTCCGCGACCGCCGAGCGCTCCGTTACGGCTTTGCCGGAGACATCGACCATCCGGGCCGCGCCAGTGTCGTCGATATGCGAGAGTTTGCTCATGACTTCGTTCGCGCCTGTGTGCGCGCCGGGGTCTTCGCAAGCAGTGCCTTCGTCGCCTTGCTTACGTCCTCCTGGCGCATGAGCGATTCACCTACCAGGAATGTCTCGACGCCGACTTTCGACAATCGCGCAAGATCCGCTGGCGTGAAGATGCCGCTCTCACCCACGACGATGCGGTCGTCCGGCACTTTCGGTGCGAGCTTCTCCGTCGTAGCCAGCGTGACTTCGAATGTTTTCAGATTGCGATTGTTGATGCCGATCAGTCGGCAGTCCAGCTTCAGCGCGCGCTCCAGCTCCTGTCCGTCGTGCACTTCGGCAATTGCGTCCATGCCCCAGTCGGCAGCCGCCGACGCAAGATCCTGCGCCAGGACGTCATCGACCTCGGCCATAATAATCAGGATGCAGTCAGCGCCCCAGGCGCGCGCTTCCGCAACCTGGTAGGTATCGATCATGAAGTCTTTGCGCAAAACCGGAAGGTTCGTGGCCGCGCGCGCAGCCACGAGATATTCAGGAGCGCCCTGAAACGACGGCGTGTCGGTCAATACCGAGAGGCATGCCGCGCCACCTTTCTCGTAGGCCCGCGCCAGGACCGGTGGATCGAAGTCGGCGCGAATAAGCCCTTTCGACGGCGACGCCTTCTTGATCTCGGCTATGAGCGCCGGCTTCTTGGCGGCAAGTTTTGCGTCGATTGCACCGCGAAACGAACGCACGGCCGGTGCCGAGCGCGCATATTCGGCAATGACGCGCAGTGGCTTCAATCGCTTGGCGAGCGCCACTTCCTCGCGCTTATAGGCTGTAATTTTCTCAAGAATGTCGGCCATGTCACGCCGCTTCGTTCGTCGCCGCGACCAGCCGATCGAGCGCGCGCGCCGCGCGGCCATCGTCAATCGCTTCCTGTGCCTTTGAAACACCGTCGTGCAAACTAGCCGCGATACCTGCCACGATAAGTGCGGCGGCGGCGTTCAGCACGACGATATCGCGATAAGGGCCGGGCTCGCCTTGCAGAAGCTGCCGCAGCGCGGCCGCGTTATACTGCGCATCGCCGCCCTTCAGAGCGGAAATGTCGGCGCGCGGCAGGCCGGCGTCCTCCGGCGTCACTTCGAATGTGGTGATGTCGCCGTTGTGAAGCTCTGCGACATGCGTCACACCGGTGGTCGTCAGTTCATCCATTCCATCGGCGCCGTGCACGATCCAGGCGTGCGTCGAGCCGAGCTTGCGCAGCACTTCCGCAATCGGCGCGACGAGCCGCTCGGCATAGACACCGAGAACTTGGCGCTTAACCTTGCCGGGGTTGCAGAGAGGGCCAAGCAAATTGAAGAGCGTCCGCAGTCCGAGGTCGGCGCGGATCGGAGCCCAGGTCTTCATGGCAGGATGATAGAGCGGTGCCCATAGGAAGCCGACGCCGGAATCTGAAATCGCGCGTGTGACCGCAACCGGCGGCACATCCAGCTTGACGCCGAGCGCACCCAGAACGTCCGAGGCTCCCGAAAGCGAGGTAACAGCGCGGTTCCCGTGTTTGGCGACGATCGCACCGGCACCGGCCGCAACCAGCGCCGCCGCAGTCGACACGTTGTACGTTCCGTGGCTGTCGCCTCCGGTGCCCACGATATCGATCGCCCCCGGCGGCACATCGACCGTCGTCATGCGCGAGCGCAGGAAGCGCGCGGCACCCGCGATTTCGTCAGCCGTCTCCCCGCGAACGCGCAACGCCATCAAGAACGCGCCCATCGCAACAGGTGGCGCAATTCCCGACATCAGGAGATCAAGCGCGTTGAAGACGCCCTCGTCACCCAACGCCTCGCCATCGGCGACGCGGTTCATGAGGTCTTTCAACTCACGCGCTGGGTTCTGAACCGTCATTGTACGCTGCTCACTCTGCACCGGTTAGGCGGCCCGTCGCGTCTTGGGCTTGAAACCGGCAAGCGCCAGGAAGTTTCCGAGCAGCGCGTGTCCCTGCTGCGAAGCGATGCTTTCGGGATGAAACTGCACGCCGTGGACGGGATGCGTCTTGTGCTGCAGCCCCATGATGATGCCGTCGTCGGTCTCAGCCGTGATCTTCAGGCAGTCCGGAAGGCTGTCTTTTTCGACGATGAGCGAGTGGTAGCGGGTGATCTCGAACCGTTTCGGCAGGCCCTTGAATACGCCTTCGCCGGTGTTCTCGATGGTCGAGAGCTTGCCGTGCATCGGATGCGGCGCGCGGATCACCTTGCCGCCGTAGGCCTGTCCGATTGATTGATGCCCCAGGCACACGCCGAGCAGTGGAACGGTCGGTCCCGCCACACGAATGAGATCAAGGCAGACGCCGGCTTCGTTGGGCGTGCACGGGCCGGGCGACAGCACGATCGCCTGTGGCTTCATCGCCATGACTTCGTCGGCTGTCACCTTGTCATTGCGGATGACGACACTCTCCGCCCCAAGCTCGCCGAGGTAGTGCACGAGATTGTAGGTGAAGCTGTCGTAGTTATCGATCAGGACCAGCATGTCGGGCTCGATGCGTGATTGGCGTGGCGCCGCTTGGGCGTCCCGGAAGATAGCAGAGGCATTGCCTCAGGCGACACCACAAAAAGCCACCGCGCGCAACCTCTTAACGTCGTCGCGTCAGCCTTGGTCGCGTGGCGTGGTGAAGCTTTCAAGCCGGCCCCCAGCTGGACCGACCTCCGACCAGCTCATTTGCGGGAAGGTGAATACGGCCAGCGCCGCGGTTGGAAATTTCTCTTCGAGCCGGTTCAGCGACTTCGCATCGCCGGTTCTCGCAAGCGTTAGCGCTAGGCCATGCATGCCGGGATTGTGCCCGATGAGGAGCACGGTTTTGGCCTCGGTCCCTATAGTGCGCACGCGCGCCAGCAGCTCGTCCGCGCTTGCTAGATACAACCCGTCCTCGAATTCCGCGAGGCTGCCGACGGCATCAAATTGTGCCCTGGCAAGATCGAGCGTCTCACGCGTGCGCTGCGACGTAGAACACAGAATAAGATCGGGCTTCAGCGAACGTTCGGCGATAACACGCCCCATGACGGGCGCGGCGCGACGGCCCCGCTCATTGAGCGGACGTTCGAAATCGTCGAGCTGAAGATCGTCCCAGCTGGATTTGGCGTGGCGAAGAAGAGCGAGGGTCAGCATGCGGAACAGGAGTTGTTGCGCTTTCGGCGATCGATTGTATAGCAGCCTTGCTACACGTGTCAGTGACTGTCTTGCGTTGCGCAGTAGCGCGATGCCGCGCGCCACCTTGATCCGGAGCAGCCGGTAGGCCATGGAAACCATCTTAGCGCCGATCGTTTGGTTGCTGGGGCTCGTTTTCTCGATCCTGTGGTGGATCGTGACCCAGATCGTCTGGATCGTGGTCTGGTTACTGTTGCCCGTCGCGATCGTGCTTTTCGTCGCTCTGCGGTTGGCCGAATACCTATTCGGTCGTGAGGTTGTGCGCGCCTGGGTCAAGGCGCGTACGATGAAGTACGGCGCAAATGTTTGGGCACGGGCACGCAGGCTCACCTTCGCACTTGGCGCGCTCCCTTTTCGCGTCTTGCTGTGGTTTGTCGTCTACGCCATCTGGCACAGCTTGGTCAGCCTGCTATGGCGCCCGAAATGGAGCCCTTGGGCGCGCGCTTGGGCCAAACGTTGGAGAGCGCCTCAGCCTGTCTCGCCAACTGGAAAGTCGCCAGCGGGTACGCGTAAGGCATGATGCCTGGTCAGGCGAACCGTCCGCCGTTACTACTGCCGCGCGCCGCAAACCCGACAGCTTCCTCGGCCGCGCGCACGATGGCCTTGGCCTTGTTGATGCATTCCTGCTGCT
>CADECN010000126.1 GCA_902825785.1 uncultured Hyphomicrobium sp.
AACCGGACGCCATTGCGATCAAGATGCGGGTAGTGCGCTTTCGTTACGAGCGTTTTGCCGTCCCGGCGACAGGCTCCCAGGTAGACCAGGCCGACCGGCTTGTCGGCCGTGCCGCCGCCCGGCCCGGCAACGCCCGTAACCGCAACCGTCAGATCAACCCTCGCCACATGAAGCGCACCGATCGCCATCGCCGCCGCAACCTCTGCGCTGACGGCACCATGCTGAACGATGAGCTGCGCCGGCACGCCCAGCGTCTCGACTTTGGCGGTATTGGAGTAGGTGATGAAGCCGCGATCGAAAACATCCGATGAACCGGGGATCGCCGTCAGCAGCCCGGCGATGAGACCGCCGGTGCAACTTTCCGCTGAAGCAATGACCAGACCCTTCGCCTTCAGATTTCCGAGCAGCGCGGCCGCCTTGTCGAGCAGGTCCGGCGAAAACAAATCTGACGCCACGTCTGCCTCGCTGAAAGCGCCCAATAAATTCGGGGAGCGCTTTGGGCGAAGCGCTCCCCTGAGAGGCTAACTAGAGAGAGATGAATAAGCAAACCGCGACGCTGATTAAGCCGCGGCCAACCTTTCGGCCTGGGAGAGTAGGCCGTCCAGCACTGACCTGCTGTCGGAACCCATGGCTCCGACCGCTCTTTTCTGCGCATCCTGCCAAATAGGATATGCATCCTTCAATACGGCCTGCCCTTTTGGCGTGAGGTGCAGACCGCGACCGCGCCGTCCTGCCGGCGGATCCATGACGAGATGTCCGTCCTGGAGCAACCGCTTCAGATTGCGCGAGAGCGTCGATTTCTCGATGTCGAGTTCGTGACCGATCTCGACAGCCGTAATGCCATCACGCGAGGCGAGCTGAGCGAGCAGCGTGTACTGGCTCGCCGTGATGCCAAGTGGGCGCAAGGCATCGTCGTAGACGCGCGTAACGATGCGCGACAGCTGCCGGACACGGGTGGCAAGACACGTCTCGGCCGTTGCTTCCGCGATGGCGCTGATGGCGGCATCGGTAGGTTTCCGGTCGAGGTTTTGGGGCATGATGTTCATGTCGGCTCCCGTAGCGTTCGTGGCAATACAACCACTCATTGGTTCTGATGCCGCGATTCTGCCGCAGCCGTCAACGCGCGACGGCATCAATTTGATCGCCAGCCGCGCCCGATTGTCTCGGCAACTCCACAGCTTGACCGATCAAGCCTTGGCCTGGGCGTGCTCGTCGCGCGCCGCTTCGAAAACCTCGCGCGCCGCATCGGCATTCACGGCCGCGATGCCAAGTCCGACGATCAGATCGGGCCAGGGCGAGGCCGTCGCCGCAGTTGCAAGGCCAGCCCCCATAATGGCGACATTGGCCAGAACGTCGTTCCGGGCCGAGAGAAAGGCGGCACGCGTCAGGCTCCCGCCGACATGTCGGTAGCGCGCGAGCATCCACGCGCAGACGAAGTTGACCGCCAGCGCACCAAGACCCGTCAATGTCAGCGGAAGCGGAGCGGGCACGGTGGCCGCCGTGAAATTTTGCCAAGCCGTCCAGATTGTCGCGATGGCTGGAACGAGGAGCACCATTGCGAGCACCATGCCCAGTCGGGCGCGCGCGGCCAACGACCATCCAAGTCCGATGAGGATCAGAATGTTGCAGGCGGCGTCCTCGAGGAAATCGATGCTGTCGGCGAACAGCGCGACTGACCCGATCGTGAGTGCGACGGCAAATTCGATACCGAAATAACTCAGGTTGAGCGCCGCCACCCGTCCGACGACCCGCTTGAGAGCCGCTTGCGTCTCGCCGTCATTGATTTGCGCACTGTCCATCATGCCTCTGTCGGCAGCAGTACCGTCGCGGTCGCCATCGCGGCGATGCCTTCGCCGCGTCCGGTAAACCCCAATCCCTCGGTTGTCGTCGCTTTAATACCGACACGGTCGGCGGCAATTCCCAGAACCTCGCCAATGGTCGCCTGCATGGCCGTGCGGTGTGGTCCGACCTTTGGTGCCTCGGCCAGGATCGTGACGTCGACGTTGACGATCCGGCCGCCACGTTGCGCGATCAGACCCGCGGCGTGCTCGAGAAAGATGCGTGACGCCGCACCTTTCCAGCGTGCGTCACTTGGGGGAAAAAACGTTCCGATGTCGCCGGCGCCGATCGTGCCGAGTAACGCGTCGGTAAGGGCATGCAAGGCGACGTCGGCATCGGAATGACCCTCGAGCCGTTGCGTGTGCGTGATACGCACGCCGCCGAGCCAGACATGATCGCCGGGCACGAAGCGGTGAACGTCAAAGCCACTCGCCGTCCTCGTTTCACGAGCGCCTTCGGCGATCGTCTCAGCCATGACCAAATCCTCAGCGGTGGTAATTTTACGATTTCGCTCCGCGCCCTCCACGAGGGCGACCGGGATGCCACCCCATTCGGCCAACGCGGCGTCGTCTGTCATCTCGCGTATGCCCTGGGCTGCCGCGCGACGGTGCAGGTCAAGGATCAGCGGATACTGAAAACCTTGCGGTGTTTGCGCACGCCAAAGCGATTGCCGCGCAATGGTGCGCTGAACCCGCCGGTCGTCGCCAGCCTGCTTTAACGTGTCGGCGACTGGAAGGGCGGCGATCGCCGCGGGCGTGTCATTGAGCGCTGAAAGTACACGATCTATGACATCGTGTGTCACGAACGGCCGCGCCGCGTCGTGGATCAGGACGAAGTCCGGTGCGCGCTTGGCAAGTGCCTCGAGGCCGGCAAGTACCGAGGCCTGCCGCGTGGCTCCTCCGATCGCAGGAGCGATAAGTTTGTCACCCACGCCTGCGACCGCGGCTTCATAGAAGACTTGATCATCAGGATGAATGACGACACCGATGGTCGAAATTTCTGGGTGCCGTGCAAAAACATCGATGGTGCGCCGCAGGACTGAAATGCCAGCAAGGCGCGCGTACTGTTTGGGCTCTATGCTCGCCGCGACGGCACGCGAACCCCTCCCTGCGGCAACGATCAGCGCGGCTCGCGTCACCCGAAATTGCCCTTCAGTTGGTAGAGATCCTTGAGGCTTCGGCAAGCGTTAGCCAAGGCGCGGCAAATCGGCAATTGCCAAAGAGCGTTGCGCCACTTGCGAAATTCTCGTCGCGGGCCTAGTCTGATTAAAGTCACGGCAATATTTTCTTAAGCTCAAAAAACAGGCACGTCACGGCAATGGGGTTGTGCGAAGCATCGTGGATGCCTGTCGTTACCGGCGTTCAAAATCCGGTCGTGGCGCCTCCAGTCGCCCTGGCGCCGATGTCCGGCGTGTCGGATCTGCCGTTCCGACGAATGGCGCATCGCCTCGGCGCCACCATGGTCGTTTCCGAGATGGTCGCCAGCGAGGAACTCGTTCGGAACCGGGCCGACGTTCATCGCCGTGCCGAAGGGCGCGAACTGACACCGTTCATCATCCAACTCGCTGGACGAGAAGCCCACTGGATGGCCGAGGGCGCCCGCATTGCTGAAGCCAAGGGCGCCAGCGTCATCGACATCAACATGGGCTGCCCGGCCCGCGAAGTTACGGGCAAGCTGTCCGGTTCGGCGCTGATGCGCGACCTCGACCACGCCCAGTCACTCATTAAAGCCGTCGTCGGCGCCGTACGTGTGCCGGTGACGTTGAAAATGCGTCTCGGCTGGGACCAACGCACGCGCAATGCGCCCGAGCTTGCGCGCCGTGCCGCGGCCGAAGGCGTTACCATGCTCACGGTCCACGGTCGCACGCGCTGCCAGTTCTTCACCGGCAAGGCCGACTGGGCCGCCGTCCGCTCCGTCGTCGAAGCGACGCGCCTGCCGGTCCTCGTAAACGGAGACATTGCGACGCCTACGGCTGCGCGTGCCGCGCTCGCCGCATCGGGCGCACATGGCGTGATGGTCGGCCGTGGCGCCTACGGCGCGCCCTGGCTGCCCGGCCGCATCGCGGTTTTTTTGGCGAACGACCGCGATCCTGGTGATCCCGATCTTGCAACCCAGCGCGACACAGCCCTCGAGCACATCGAGTGGATGTTCGACCACTACGGCACATCACTCGGCATTCGTAACGCGCGCAAGCACATCGGCTGGTATCTCGCATCGAGCGGTGCGGCCGAGCAGGTCGTGAAGATCTGGCGCGCGAACCTGTGCACTCAAACCGATCCCCGCAGCGTATTGGGCGGGATTAGTAGTTTCTACGATCAAATGGAGCGTCGCGCCGCATGACGACGGGTGGAACGTCTGCACGCAAAGAACCGCCGAGGCCGATCACAACTATCGTGCCTGTCTCGGCGCAGGTCGATACAGAAGCGCTCCTCAGCGCGCTGCCGCACCCGATCCTGCAGATCGGCCCGGACCGAAGAATCCTGTTCGGCAACGCCGCAGCCGAATCCTTCTTCTCGATGAGCGCGACAATGCTGCGCCGCAGCCGCATTGACGACGTCGTCGCCTTTGGCTGTCCGCTGCTCACCTTGATCGAGCAGGTCCAGGCGACGAATGCGACCGTGAACGAATACGCGATCGAGGTTGCGACACCGCGCTTTGCAGGTGCCAAGCTCGTTGACGTTTACGCCGGCCCGCTGCCCGAGGAACCGCAGACCATATTCCTCATGCTTCAGCAGCGCTCGATGGCGCAAATGATCGAACGCCAATTAACGCATCGGGCGGCTGCCCGGTCGGTCTCCGGTATGGCCGGAGTGCTCGCACACGAAATCAAGAACCCGTTGTCGGGCATCCGTGGCGCGGCGCAACTTCTGGAGCCGGGTTTGTCGGACGAGGACAGGGCGCTGACGCAACTTATCTGCGCCGAGACTGATCGCATTCGCAATCTCGTCGATCGCATGGAAGTCTTCGGTGACGAACGTCCAATCAACAAGGACGCCGTCAATATTCACGACGTACTGAACCACGTGCGCCGCATCGCCGAGAGCGGCTTTGCCCGGCAGGTCCGCTTTGTGGAAGACTATGACCCCTCGCTGCCGGCGGTGCTCGGCAATCGCGACAAGCTCGTCCAGGTCTTCCTGAATCTCGTCAAGAACGCCGCCGAAGCCATTGGAGACAGACCCGAGGTCGGCCGCATTGTCATGACGACGGCATTTCGCCCCGGCGTTCGACTGTCGATACCCGGCGCCAACACGCGCGTCAGCCTGCCTCTGATGATCCAGATCGAAGACAACGGCTGCGGCGTGCCGGAGCACTTGAAGCCGCATTTGTTCGATCCGTTTGTGACCACCAAGACGTCGGGCAGCGGCCTTGGCCTCGCGCTGGTCGCAAAAATCATCAGCGACCACGGCGGCGTTATCGAGTGCGAAAACGAACCCAAGCGCACAGTGTTTCGTGTTCTGCTGCCAATGCAGCAGCGTGCACGGCCGACCAGCGCTGAACCGCTCTAGAGGAACGCCATGGCCAGAGGCACCGTACTCATCGCGGACGATGACACCGCCATCCGAACGGTGTTGAACCAAGCGCTCGCTCGAGCCGGCTTCGCTCCGCGCGCCACCGGCAACGCGGCCACGCTCTGGCGCTGGGTCAGTCAGGGCGAGGGTGATGTCGTCATCACCGACGTCGTGATGCCCGACGAGAACGCGTTTGACTTGATCCCGCGCATGAAGAAGCTGCGGCCCGATCTGCCGATCATCGTCATGAGCGCGCAGAACACGCTGATGACGGCGCTGACAGCGACCGAGAAGGGTGCGTTCGAGTATCTGCCCAAGCCTTTCGACCTGAACGAAGTTGTGGCGGTCGTCTCGCGCGCCCTGTCGGAGCCGGGACGAAAGCGCCAGTCACCCGTGAGTGATCGCGACGCCGAGGAATTGCCGCTCATCGGCCGCTCGCTACCGATGCAGGATATTTACCGCGTTCTCGCGCGCCTGACTCAGAGCGACCTCACCGTGATGATCAACGGCGAGAGCGGTACGGGCAAGGAACTGGTCGCGCGCGTCCTGCACGACTACGGCAAGCGCCGTCACGGTCCGTTCGTTGCGATCAATATGGCGGCAATCCCCCGCGAGTTGATCGAGAGTGAGCTCTTCGGCCACGAGAAGGGCGCCTTCACCGGAGCCCAGTCGCGCACGCCCGGCCGCTTCGAGCAGGCAGAGGGCGGAACTCTGTTCTTGGACGAAATCGGCGATATGCCGCTTGAGGCCCAGACGCGCTTGCTCCGCGTTTTGCAACAGGGCGAGTACACGACTGTCGGCGGCCGCACACCCATCAAGACCAACGTGCGCATTATCGCTGCCACCCACCGCGATTTGAAATCGCAGATCCAGCAGGGTCTCTTCCGCGAGGATCTCTTCTACCGCCTCAACGTCGTGCCGATCCGCATCCCGCCGCTGCGGGAACGCCTCGAAGACGTGGGCGACCTTGTGCGCCATTTCCTCCGCCTTGCCGGACGCGAGGGCCTTGGCCAGAAGTCGATCGAAAGCGCGGCAATCGAACGTCTCAAGGCGCATCCGTGGCCCGGAAATGTGCGCGAGCTCGAGAACGTCGTGCGCCGCCTTGTGGCGCTCTATTCGCAAGACACTCTGACAGCTCAAATCGTCGAGCAGGAACTCGCTGGTTCCACCGCCGCGCCGAGTGGCGCTCCGGGCGGCGAAGCTGCGGATTTGAGTGAAGCCGTCGAACGCTACCTGACACGCTACTTCTCGTCCTTCGGCAACGACTTGCCACCGCCCGGCCTCTATGACCGTGTCATCCGGGACGTCGAGAAGCCGCTCCTTAGCGCCGCGCTGGCAGCGACCCGTGGCAACCAGATACGCGCCGCCGAACTCTTGGGCCTGAACCGCAATACGCTTCGTGCTCGCATCCGCGATCTGAATATTCGCGTGTTCCGCGCCGTAGAGGGCTGACCAAGCGCGCTTTTCCGCAACTTCCATGGGCTCAGAATCCTGCTCGTAACCGCGGGCAGGCGACACACCCCGTCGCGAAAATGTCACAGTTGGGGTGTTGCCTCGGGCACGGTGTTGCGGTGTTGCAGCCAGTATTGGGCCTTCGGCCGGGCTGGTGCCACAGCGACGATCATTCAATTCGCTTTTTCATGTGCTTGAGAGCCCGCGACCGCGATGCCGCAAGACCAAGGCGATAGTCACGCTGACCAGGAAGCAACGGTTCCGGACGCTGGGTCTGGAGCGACTTCGGTTGCGCAGTCGCCCGAGGCACCGGCCGCAATCGGATCCGGCACACGCGCGTCCGCGCCCGCGACTGTGATCGACGATCAGTCGGCGGCACTTAATCCCTCCGATCGCGCTTTCTGGCTTGGCCTCGCCGTCGTCGTCGCCGCCAGCGTATCGGCGCTTGCGAGCTACCTGATCCTCACCGGACTGACCTGGATCACGCCCAGGAACTCAGTCGTTCTGACGGCGCTGACGATCAACATCGCGCTGATCCTCGCCATGTTTGGTATCATCGTCTGGCAGGCGAGGGGGCTCTGGAAGGCCTGGAAGGAGCGCGTTCCTGGCGCACGCCTTCACACACGCATTGTCATCCTGTTCAGCGCCATTGCCGCGTTGCCCGCAATGCTGCTTGCGGTCGCGGCAACGACGACGTTCTCTCGTTCGCTCGACGGTTGGTTCTCCGACCGCACCCGCGCAATCGTCGAAAACTCGTACGACGTGGCGCGCGCCTATGTCGATGAACACGGCCAGATCATCCGCACCGACATTGTGAACATGGTGCGCGACATCAACGGTTCAGCCGACACGTTGAAGAACGATCCCGACGCGTTTCAGAAGTTCCTGATCGGCCAAGCCGGCCTGCGCGATTTGACGTCCGCCTACATCATCGACGGCGAGGGCGTGCCGACGGTTCTTGCGCTCGACGACCCGAAGATCCCCTACGTCGTTCCACCCAAAGCCGCGGTCGCCCAGGCGGAAGCCGGGCAGGTCGCGCTTTCCATGCCGTCGGATGACTACCGCGTATCCGCGATTGCCAAGATTGAGAACATTCCGGGCCATTATCTGTACGTTGCGCGCGGTGTCAGTCCAAAGGTCATGGGCCACTTGCAGCGCACCGAACAAAACGTCGACGAATACAATCAACTCCGCAAGGCCAAGGGCGGCCTGAAATTCGCGCATGGCCTCATATACTTCACGATCTCTACGACCGCGCTGCTCGCGGCCATCTGGGTCGGCATGTGGTTCGCCGGTCGTTTTGTTGCGCCCATTCGCCGCCTGATCGCGGCCGCCCAGGAAATACGCTCGGGCAACCTGAACGTGGTGCTGCCGGAGATCCGCGGCGAAGGCGACCTGCGCCGCCTGTCGGCAACGTTCAACACCATGACGAGCGAGATCAAGGCGCAGCAAGACGCATTGGTGAAAACCAACGCCCAGCTCACCGATCGCAGAAACTTCATCGAGGCCGTGCTCTCCGGCGTATCAGCCGGCGTCATCGGCGTCGATAATGTCGGCCGCATCACACTTGTCAGCCGCTCGGCAGAGCAGTTGCTTGGTATCTCTGCTTCGGACGCCCTTGGCCGCTCCATTTCCGAACTGGTGCCAGAGTTCGCAACGGTCCTGGATCCGCGCGAGGACACCGGGCTCAAGGCACGCGGGCAGCTCGAGGTCAAAAAACAGATTGGCGACGAGGAGCGCACCTTTGCCGTCAAGGCCACGCGCGAACGCCCTGGCGAGGGCGACGGCGGCTCGGTCGTCACCTTCGATGACGTCTCCGAACTCGTGCAAGCCCAGCGCACCTCCGCCTGGGCCGACGTCGCGCGCCGCATCGCGCATGAGATCAAGAACCCGCTGACGCCGATACAACTTTCGGCAGAACGGCTGCGCAACAAATTCGGCAAGCAGTTGACCGAGAACCGCGAGCTGTTCGAGACCCTCACGCAAACGATCGAGCGTCAGACCGGGCAGATCAAAAGCATGGTCGACGAGTTCGCCTCGTTTGCGCGCATGCCCCAGCCGGTCATGGCCGACCAAGATTTACGCCTCGCCGTGCAGGAACCGGCCGTGCTCTTCCGCGAAGGCAACAAAGAAATCGCATTCGCGCTGTCTCTCCCCGACAAGCCCGTCGCCGCCCGTTTCGATCTGCGTCTCATTTCCCAAGCGGTGACCAACCTCATCAAGAACGCGACCGAAGCCATCGAGGGCTACGGCGTGGCCCAGGGGCGACCGGTCGACTACAAGGGCGAGATCGAGGTTCGCCTCGTGCCCTCGGGCGACCGCGTTTCAATTGAGGTCATCGACAACGGCATCGGTCTGCCAAAACAGAACCGCGCCAAGCTTTTGGAACCCTACGTCACGACCCGCGCCAAGGGCACAGGCCTTGGATTGGCGATCGTGCAGAAGATCGTCGAACAGCACGGCGGCACGCTGAGCCTGGTGTCGAACGCGCTGCCGACCGGCGGGCCCTTCACGGACCAGGAACTGCTGGCCGGCGATACGACCAAGGCGGGGGCCGATTCTACGGTCAT
>CADECN010000127.1 GCA_902825785.1 uncultured Hyphomicrobium sp.
GAAAACCTCGGCCATGTCGTCTTTCTTGGGCTGCGCCCGCACTTCCAGCGTCGGCGTTCCAAACGTCTTGCGCAGATAAGATTGCAGCTGCGCGAGTTCTTCCTTCTTCAAAGCGATCTCTCCCTGATTGCGTCCTTAGAGGCCGCCAAAATCGTCGACCCAGGTCTGATCCATGGCACGACCCGGTTCCGCGCACCCGGCGGACCCAACAACACGTGCCGGCACGCCGGCGACGGTCACGTTCGGCGGCACGTCGGCAAGCACGACGGAACCCGCGGCGATGCGCGAGCACTCACCGACCTTAAGATTGCCCAAGACCTTCGCGCCAGCACCGATCAAGACGTTGTCGCCGATCTTGGGATGCCGGTCGCCCGTCTCCTTGCCGCTACCGCCAAGCGTCACGGCGTGCAGAAGCGAGCAGTTGTCACCCACGACCGCCGTCTCGCCCACAACGACGCCGGTGGCATGATCGATCATGATGCCCTTGCCGAAGCGCGCCGCCGGATGAATATCGACGCCGAACGTCCGCGACGACTGGCTTTGCAGATAAAGCGCGAAATCGCGCCGGCCACGCTTCCATAACGCGTGCGCGAAGCGGTGCGTCACGAGCGCGTGGAAGCCCTTGAAGTAAAGCAGCGGGTCGAGATAGCGCATGCAGGCAGGATCGCGGTCATACACCGCCGCCAGATCTGCGCGGAAGACAACGCCCAGATCGGGGTCCGCGTCGAGCACGCCGCCGAATGTCTGCATGAACACGCCTGCGTCGACATCCGTATGATTGAGCCGCTGCGCAATCCTATGGCACACCGCCTCTTCGAGACGCTCGTGGCTGAGCACGGTGGCGAAGATAAAACTGCCGAGCGCCGGATCGGCCGCGATCGCGCTTTCGGCTTCGGCCCGCATTTGTGCCCAGATCGGATCGACGATTTGGAATCTCGGCGGGGCGGATGACGGCTTTGTCACGGGGAAACCTGCTGCTGTCTGATGGAACGCAAGGTCGTGATGGCAGACCGTTCTAGCGGACAAATTCGGTGTACGCGCATAGCCTTTAGGCGCGATCAGGTCAATTAGTCACGACCTTGCATATATAGCACCGTAGCCCGGCATTTGCATATCATGGCGGGTGTTTGCAATTGGGCGACATATGTGCAGAAACACCGCATACGCCACATCGGAGGTTTGGGGAATGAGCGACAGTCCGGCGGCCATAAGCGATGCACCTCGCATTTCCTACGCCAAGGACGGTCCGATTGCCTGGATCGTGACCGACAACCAGGGTCGCATGAACGCGCTGACGGCCTCAATGTGGCAGGCACTTCCCACCGCCATAGCCGAGGCGAACGCTGATCCCGACGTCAGGGTCGTCATTCTTCGCGGCGCCGGATCGCGCGCCTTCTCCGCCGGCGCCGACATTTCCGAGTTCGAGAGCGCCCGCACCGGCGACGCTGCCAAAGACTACGACACGCTGAACGACGCAGCCTTCAACGCAGTTCTGAAGAGCGCCAAGCCGACCATCGCCATGATCCACGGCTTCTGCCTTGGCGGCGGACTGGCGCTCGCGCTTTGCTGCGACATGCGGATTGCCGACGATGCGAGCCAGTACGCCATTCCCGCCGCCAAGCTCGGCATCGGCTACAACGCCCGCTGGGTGCGTCCGATCCTTGAGGCAGTCCCGCCCGCGCGCGCCAAGGAACTCTTGTTCACTGGCCGACGCTTTCCGGCCGCTGATGCCGCGCGCATCGGCCTCGTATCGCAAATCCTGCCGGCTGCCGATCTGGAAGCGGCGGTCCGCGCGCTCGCCGGTGAAATTGCCGCCAATGCGCCGCTGTCGGTAATGGCCGCCAAAACCGTTATCGACGAAATGACACGCAATCCGCAGGCCCCCGATATGACCGCGCTCGACGCTGCTGTGGCGGCCTGTTTCGCAAGTGACGACTATGCGGAAGGTCGGCGCGCGTTCCTCGAAAAGCGCAAACCCCTTTTCAAGGGACGCTAAGACGATGCGCCGCTTCCTTCTTGCCATTGCCTCACTATCGACCCTTGCCGGCTCTGCCGCCCGCGCCGACGATGCGAGCGCACTGCAGAAGGCGTGCTTCGCCCCAGACGTTCTCAAAGTGAAAGCCGGCGAATGGCACGCCGCGCGCAACACCTCCGCACCGACCGCAACGCAGACGCCACTGCCTGAGGCCGGGGCGCCGCTGCCATCAACGTTGCGCGGTTCGATCCGCAGCGTTCAACTCCCACCTGGCGACAACGCCATCGCGCTCACCTTCGATCTGTGCGAGCGCACGGCGTCAGTCTCGGGTTACGACGGCCGCATCATCGATATCCTCAGAAGCGAAGGCGTCCGCGCGACGCTGTTCGCCGGTGGCAAATGGCTGGAGACGCATCCGGAGCGCGCCGCCCAGCTCGTCAGTGACCCGCTGTTTGAAGTGGCCAACCACAGCCAGACACACCGCAACCTGCGCATCATCGATGCCACCGCCCGAAACGATGAAATTCATTCGCCCACACGCGCCTACGAAGCCGTGCGGGCAAATCTTGCGACCCGTCAGTGCGTCACATCGAACCCGAACCTGCTGACAACCCTCGCACCGCGCATGACGCTCTTCCGCTTCCCATTCGGCGCTTGCGATCCCACGTCTCTCGCGGCCGTCAACGACGCCGGCCTGCTTGCGATCCAATGGGATCTATCGACCGGCGACCCTGACCCGCATGTCTCGGCGGATGCCATGGTCCGCAGCCTCATGACACGCGTCAAACCCGGCTCGATTGTGCTCGCACACGCCAACGGCCGAGGCTGGCACACGGCCGACGCGATGAAAAAGGCGATCCCTCTCTTGCGCGCCAAAGGCTTCACCTTCGTCACCGTCTCGGAGCTGATAGCGCGCGGAAAGCCCGTCATCAGCCAGCGCTGCTATGACGGAAAGCCCGGCGACACCGATCGCTACGACAAGCTGTCACGCATCGCCAAATCCACCGGCCGCAAGCACGCGGCCGAACCCGTCAAATCAAGCAGCAATCGCAAGAAGGCCAAATGGCAGCGGACCGCACGTCTCGTCGATTGAGCATTCGACTGCAACAGCGCACGACGGCGGTGCCTGAGGTCTTATTGCGCGAGATCTCCACAGCCGACGCCCAAGAGCTTGCGACCAGCTTCGTCGCCATCGAGCCATGGTCGCGCTATCCCTTTAAACGCGAATCGATGTTGCGGTATTTCGCCGTCGAGGAACCTCAGGCGCCGCGCTACAAACTCACCGTCAACGGCCGCACGGCGGGCGCCATTGGCATCCGCTTGAACTGGCTACGCGGCCCCTACCTGCAATTTCTCGGGCTGCTGCCCAGCTTCCAACAGCAAGGCCTCGGCCGTTTGATGGTCGCGTGGCTCGAAGGAACTGCGCGGGCCGCCGGTGACACCAATATGTGGGTGATGACATCCGACTTCAACGATGGCGCTCTGCGCTTCTATGAACGCTACGGCTTCAAGCGCGTTGCCACCCTCGATGATATCGTCAAGCCAGGGCGCGACGAGGTTCTGCTACGAAAGCAACTCGCTTGAAGGCGAATGAGGCCGCGGAAACCTTCCGCATTAACCGTCGCGTCCACACTTAACGTCGCTGCACAACGAATATTTTTGTATTGCGCCGCACGCTGCCTTGGTGCGGCGTGGCCAGCGGGCAGCACTCGATCCTTACGCAACCAAATGACCGTTGCAGCAGCTTAGAATTTCAACGCATCACCAGCTTCGACGCGGTTACGGCTCTGAAAGCGCCACAAGGCGATTGTCGGCAACAACCCTGTTGCAGACCCGGCTCATCGTCTCGCCTTGCATGCTCAAGACGCAATCGGCACCCGCGTTGCAGCATGCTTTTCCCTTGTCATACCTCGAAGCCGCCGCTTAGCGTCACGCCGTTTGAAGAACGCCAGCGCGCTTGGCGATGTCTTCAGCAATCCGAGGAACTCGCGACAAGCGAGGAGAGATGAGATGGATCTGCGCATGAGATTTGATCTACTGGCGGCCGCCTTGTCCTTCGGGTTCGTGACCGCGATCGTGCTTGGAATAGTGTGATTGCTCTCACAACGGGAGAAAGCGCACAACGACGCGCCCGCGCACGCTCCCAGGAGCCAACGAGACGGGAAAGCGGTTGTCTAGGGTTGTAGCGCGTAGCTCAAAAAATCCAGGCGCGGTGCCGTCAAAAGCACCGCGCCACTTTTTTGGGTCAATTGAAGTCGCGACTAGCGCCGTATCAAATAGCCCAGGATCGCGCCTGCCAGCACGAAGCCGCGGTTCGAAATCGACGTGCCGGGCAGATCGGGAATGAACTGAGGCGCGAATATCAGAAACGCCGCCGCCAGCAGCGCGATGATGCGCCGCCGTCGAAGGCATCCCTATGTCACGCAGCACCTGCGCGCAGAGCACCCCCGTCAGATAGACGAGGATCGCGAAGATCACGGCATAGACGAATAGGTCGAAACCGCCGTTGATCGGAATATAGCTGCGGATGATCGGCCCCCCGATCCACGCAACAGCAACCTGCAGCAGAATGAGAATGAGCTTACCGAGCATGGTCTCCCCCGAAGTGCCACCCGCCGCTCAAGTCGCGGCCGGCCGGAGGCTAGCGCGTCAATCGGTCGATGGCGACCAAAACCATTGACCCAGTCGGCGTGACGATTTTGATTAGAGGTTCAGCTGCCGCAACTTGCTTGACGCATTGACCGGCAGCTGGAAAATCGCACCAGGAGCCACCAATTCCTCCGCCTCGACGATTTTGGGCCACCAGCGCAGGAGCCGCCACGAGCGTTCAACATTGCCGTAACTCGCCCAACCAGGAGCAAAGAAGAAACCTTTCAGTTTCGACCCTCTCCATGCTTCCTTTTCTGCCTTACGCTTGGCAATCCGGATATCACCAGACAACACCGTCCACCCCCCCTCTTGGGACAGACTTTTAATCCACTCAATGTCGGGAATGTCGCCCCTACCAAATTTGGATCGGAGGGCAATAACTCTGTGACCCTCAGGCTCCACAAGAACATTGATGGCTTCAGCAACGTTTGGCGCTATATTATTGTCTACCAGAAGCTTCAAGCCGCTAGCCTCGACTCAAACTCCACTGCATCTCTCACTTCATCCAAGCTCACCCGAAAAGCTTTGGAGACGCGCAGCTCGGAGCCCTCTGCTTTGACTGCGTTTGCAAGAGCCAAAGTTGGAACTGCTGACTTGGAGACAATCGGCTGACCGAACGCTATCGCAGGGTCCAAAACAACGGTGCGTCGTATAGTTAGCGGCCACCAACGAACCGCTTGGTCCCCTATGAATTCGAGATCTTTGAAACTCGGCTCAACAATCTTTTTGAATGCGTATTGCCCCCTCAGGATATCAACCAAGGCTGGCTCATCCGCTTCATCACTTAGTTCTAGAAAAATTCCTCTCCCATCGGTACGAAACCGAGCTGTCGAAAATGGATGGTCGCTGGAGAGTAATGCAGAAGCACGCACCAACGCCTTACGTATCGTGGGCAAGCCCACTCCAGCTTCAACAAACGCATTCACAACCCTGATCTCTAGAAGATCTCGAAATCCTAACTCGACCTTGCTCTCGAACGGAGCGATCTGCCCCTTGAAAAGAGGCACTTGTTCACATGGCGCCCCCTCGTACAAATACCTGTAACCCAACAGCCAGCGTCGAATTCTCTGGGCCGAAACATTGGTCAGCCGGGAGGCTTCGCTTAGCGTGTAAATCCCTAGACCGAGATAGTTCGTACCGTCGCGTTGCATTAGAGATCTCTATCACCAAATCCGCGAAGTTTGCTTAGCTGCTCACGCTAGCCCAACTGAACACTAGTTGAGATTCTGGTTTGTCTTTGGTTACTAATTCTACGCCGCATCGCGCGTCGTCCGATCGCGGTCGTAGTTCAGCACCGGCGCCAGCCACCGTTCGGCTTCTTCCACCGTCCAGCCCTTGCGCACCGCGTAGTCGGCCACCTGATCGCGCTCGACCTTGCCGACGCCAAAGTAATGGCTTTGCGGATGCGCGAAGTAGAGGCCCGAAACCGATGAACCTGGCCACATCGCATAACTCTCGGTCAGTTCGATGCCGGCTGTCCGCTCGACGTCCATCAGCTTCCAGAGCGTCGCCTTCTCGGTATGGTCGGGCTGCGCGGGATAGCCCGGCGCCGGGCGGATGCCCTGATACTTTTCTAAGATGAGGTCTTCGTTCGAGAGCCGTTCGCCCTTGGCGTAGCCCCAAAGTTCCTTACGCACCTTTTCGTGCATTGCTTCCGCAAAAGCTTCCGCCAGGCGATCGCACAACGCTTTGGCGATGATGCGCGTGTAATCATCCGTCCTTTTGATGTGACGCTCGATGGCCTCGTCCTCGCCAAGACCGGTGGTGACGGCAAAGCCGCCCACATAGTCCGCAATGCCCGTCTCCTTCGGCGCGACAAAGTCGGCAAGCGCGGTGTGCGCGCGGTCACGCGAGGGGTCGCGCGCGATCTGCTGGCGCAGCGTGTGGAGTGTCGCGAGCTTGGTGTTGCGCGGCTCACCCGTATAGAGCTCGATATCGTCGCCGACGCTGTTGGCAGGCCAGAAGCCGACGACCGCATTCGCCGTCACCCACTTTTCCGCCACCATGCGGTTCAAGAGCGCCTGCGCGTCGTCAAAGAGTTTCTTGGCTTCCGCGCCCACCTTGTTGTCGGTAAGAATTTGCGGGAAGCGTCCTGTCAGCTCCCAGGTCTGGAAGAACGGTGTCCAGTCGATAAACGGCACGAGTTCGGCGAGGTCGTAATTCGCGAACGCTCGTGGCCCGAAGTAGGTCGGCTTCACCGGCTTGAACGCGTTCCAGTCGATCTTGAAGCTGTTGTCGCGCGCGGCCTTGATGGTAATGCGCTGTTTGCGTGCCTCGTTCGCGAGGTGCGCCTCGCGTACCTTGGCGTACTCTTCGCGTACATTGGCGATGTAGGAGGCATTTGCCGTCTCCGACATCAGGTTCGAGACAACGCCCACCGCCCGGCTCGCGTCGAGCACGTAGACAGTCTGGCCGCGATGATAGTTGGGGTTGATCTTGACCGCGGTATGTACCCGGCTCGTGGTCGCCCCGCCGATCAGCAGCGGACAAGCAAAGCCTTCGCGCTCCATTTCGGCCGCCACAAAGCACATTTCGTCGAGCGACGGCGTGATGAGGCCGGACAACCCGATGATGTCGACCTTTTCCTTGCGCGCGGTCTCCAGAATTTTTGCGGCCGGAACCATCACGCCCAGGTCGATGACCTCGTAGTTGTTGCACTGAAGGACGACGCCGACGATGTTTTTGCCGATGTCGTGCACATCGCCCTTCACCGTCGCCATCAGGATCTTGCCGGCCGCCGGCATCTGATCGACGCCGGACGCCCGCTTCTCGGCTTCCAAAAAGGGTTGCAGATACGCAACCGCCTGCTTCATCACGCGCGCGCTTTTGACGACCTGCGGCAGGAACATCTTGCCAGCGCCGAACAGGTCGCCGACGACGTTCATGCCCGCCATCAACGGGCCCTCGATCACGGCAAGCGGCTTTGGCAGCTTCTGGCGCGCTTCTTCCGTATCGGCTTCGATGAAATCGGTGTTGCCGTGCACCAGCGCGTGCGTGAGGCGCTCTTCGACCGAGCCTTCGCGCCACTTAAGATCTTTCTCCTTGGCCTTGGCGCCACCCTCGCCCTTGAAGCGTGGCGCGGCTTCGAGCAGGCGGTCGGTCGCATCGTCACGACGATTGAGGATCACGTCCTCGCACAGTTCGCGCAGTTCCACCGGGATGTCGTCATAGACGGCAAGCTGCCCGGCGTTGACGATGCCCATGTCCATGCCGGCCTGGATGGCATGATAGAGAAACACCGAATGCATCGCCTCGCGCACCGGCTCGTTGCCGCGAAACGAGAACGACAGGTTCGAGACACCGCCTGAAATGTGCACCAGCGGCATCTTCTCTTTGATCCGCCGCGCCGCCTCGATGAAGGCGATGCCATAGCCGTTGTGTTCCTCGATGCCGGTCGCGACCGCGAAGATGTTCGGGTCGAAGATGATGTCCTCGGGCGGGAACCCCGCCTGGCTCGTCAGCAGCCGGTAGCAGCGCTCGCAGATCGAGACCTTGCGCTCGACCGTGTCGGCCTGGCCCTGCTCGTCGAACGCCATCACCACCACCGCCGCGCCGTAGCGCCGCGCCTTGCGCGCCTGCTCGAGGAAGCTCGCCTCGCCTTCCTTCATGCTGATCGAGTTGACGATCGGCTTGCCCTGCACGCACTTCAGGCCCGCTTCGATCACGCTCCACTTGGAGGAATCGATCATCAGCGGCACGCGCGCGATGTCCGGCTCGGCGGCGATCAGGTTCAGGAAGCGCACCATGGCCGCTTCCGAATCCAGCATGCCCTCGTCCATGTTGATGTCGATGATCTGCGCGCCGGAGGCCACCTGCTGCTTGGCGATCTCGAGCGCGGCGTTGTAGTCGTCGGCCTCGATCAGCTTGCGGAATTTCGCCGAGCCGGTGACGTTGGTGCGTTCCCCGACATTCACGAACAGCGTGTCGGCGCTGATGGTCAGCGGCTCGAGCCCCGACAACCGGCAGGCCACCGGCGGCTTCGAGCGCGGCCGCGGCTTCGCCTGGCGCATCGCCTCGCTGATCCGCCGGATGTGATCCGGCGTCGTACCGCAGCAGCCGCCGACGATGTTCAGGAATCCCGAGCGTGCGAACTCGGCGAGGATCTCCGCGGTCTCGGCCGGGGTCTCGTCGTATTCGCCGAAGGCGTTCGGCAGGCCGGCGTTCGGATACGCGCAGACATAGGTGTCCGAGATCCGTGCAAGCTCCTCGACATAGGGCCGCAGCTGCTTCGCGCCGAGCGCACAGTTGAGCCCCACGGCGAACAGCTCGCCGTGGCGGATCGAGTTCCAGAACGCTTCGGTCGTCTGGCCGGACAGCGTGCGTCCGGAGGCATCGGTAATCGTGCCGGAGACGATCACGGGCAAATCGAGCGACAGTTCGCGCAGCGTGCGACGCACGGCGAACAGCGCTGCCTTCGCGTTCAGCGTATCGAACACCGTCTCGATCAGGATCAGATCCGAGCCGCCGTGCACCAGCGCGCGCGTCGCGTCTGCGTACGCGGCGACGAGCTGATCGAAGTTGACGTTGCGAAAGCCCGGATCGGTCACGAGCGGCGACAATGACGCCGTCCGATTGGTCGGGCCGAGTGCGCCGGCGACGAATCGCGGCGAGCCGGTTCGCGCGGCCACTTCATCGGCGGCTTCGCGCGCGAGGCGCGCGCCGCGATAGTTCAGTTCCGGCACCAGCGCTTCCATGCCGTAATCGGCCTGGGCGATGGTCGTGGAGCTGAACGT
>CADECN010000128.1 GCA_902825785.1 uncultured Hyphomicrobium sp.
CCGTCGAGGGCGTCTAAGATGCGCAGGGAGATGCCGGTGCCGACGGCGCGGGCGGTGATCTGTTCGCCCAGCCACATCCGGAAGATCGTGCCGCCTACCAGCGTGATGATGGTCGAGGCCATGAAATAGGGGCCGGGATCGACGGCCATCGAAAGGCCCGAGGCCGGATCCTGCGCATTGAGCGCGACGGCGACGCCGAACGCCTGCGCGATGGCGAGAACGACGGTGAGATAGCGGGTGTACTGGTTGATCTGCTTGCGGCCCGCCTCGCCTTCCTTCTTCAGCGCTTCGAGCCGTTTGTTCATCGAGCCCATCAACTGCATGATGATGGACGCCGAGATGTACGGCATGATGTTGAGCGCGAAGATCGCCATGCGCTCGAGCGCGCCGCCCGAGAACATGTTGAACATGCCGAGGATGCCGCCGGCCTGGTTCTTGAAGGTTTCCGCGAACGCCGCCGGATTGATACCGGGCATCGGGATGTATGTGCCGAGCCGGTAAACGACCAGCGCGCCAAGCGTGAACCAAAGGCGCTTCTTCAAATCCTCCGCCTTCGCAAAGGCGCTGAAATTGAGGTTCGAAGCAAGCTGCTCGGCAGCTGAAACCATGTCTCTCTTCTCCTGGCCGACGCCACCCAAGTCGGGCAGTCGCCCGCTTCAGATTGGATCGGCCCCGTCTCCTGTCAAAGGGCGGTGCGACGTGTGCGACCGCCGCCGTGCCCTTCCGGCACCGCGGCGGCTCTAATTCATTCCCCGCCCTTGGCCTTTGCCGGCGCCTTGTTCTTGGCCTGTTTCTTGGCTGCCGACTTGGCCCGCTTGGCCTCGTCCGCGGCAAGAACCTTGGGCTCGATGACCGTCACGCTGCCGCCAGCCTTCTCGATCGCCGCTTTGGCTTTCGCGGTGGCGTGATTGACGGTGATCGCAACCTTCGCCTTGATCTCGCCGTCGCCCAGCAGGCGCAGGCCATCGTGCGCGCGTCGCAGAACGCCCGCTTCGACGAGTGCTGCGACGTCGACCGGCTTGCCGCCGTCGAGGCGCTTCTCGTCGATCGCGCGCTGCAGGGCGCCGATGTTAATCTCGTTGTACTTGGCTGGGCGCCACTTGTTGAAGCCGCGCTTCGGCAGCCGCCGGTGCAACGGCATCTGACCGCCTTCAAAGCCGCCGATGGCCACGCCCGAGCGCGCCGTCTGGCCCTTGCCGCCGCGGCCGCCCATCTTGCCGAGCCCTGAACCGATACCGCGACCGATGCGGACGCGGAATTTGCGGGAACCCGCGTTGTCCTTGATGCCGTTGAGCCGCATGGGACCCTCTTATATGTCTGCGTCCGGCATCCCCCGAAGGAGATCATTCGCCGGAGCGCCGTTGGTTGTTACTTCCCGTCCACGACGCGGACGAGGTGTTGAACTTTGCGCAGCATTCCACGCACGGCCGGCGTATCTTCCACCGTCGCCGTGCGATGCAGCTTGTTGAGGCCAAGACCGGTCAGCGTTTCCGTCTGGCGCTCGGGCCGCCGGTTTGCGCTGCGGATCTGTACTAGCGTAATCGTTTTCTTGCCTGCCATATCGTCACCTTTGGGCTGTGCCGGAAATCCGGGTGCCCTCATTGCATCCTAGCGATCAAGCGTCGGCGCCGGCCTCGATCGCGCTGCCGTCACGACGGCGCGACACGATGTCGGAAACCTTCTTGTTGCGGCGAGCCGCCACCGCACGCGGGTTCTCCTGCGCTTTCAGCGCATCGAACGTGGCGCGCACGACGTTGTAAGGGTTCGTCGAGCCCATCGACTTGGCGACGATATCCTGCACACCCACCATCTCGAACACGGCGCGCATCGCGCCGCCCGCGATGATGCCCGTACCCGCAGGTGCCGAGCGCAGGATGACCTTGCCCGACCCATGACGGCCGACGCTGTCGTGATGCAGCGTGCGAGCATCCCGTAGCGGCACGCGCAGCAGGTTGCGCTTGGCACCTTCGGTCGCCTTGCGGATCGCTTCCGGTACTTCGCGGGCCTTGCCGTGACCGAAGCCGACGCGACCCTTAAGGTCGCCCACGACCACGAGCGCGGCGAAGCCGAAGCGCTTACCGCCCTTCACGACTTTCGCGACGCGATTGATGTGCACCAGCTTGTCGGTGAACTCGCTGTCGCGCTCTTCGCGATCGCGCCCGCCGCGATCTCTCTGGGGTCCACGTGCCACGTTATAATCCTCTCATGGCTCTAGAATTTGAGACCGCCCTCACGAGCGGCATCCGCGAGCGCTTTCACGCGCCCATGATAAAGAAACCCGCCGCGGTCGAAGACGACCTCGGTGACACCGGCCTTGATCGCGCGCTCCGCCACCAGCTTGCCGACGGCAGCCGCAGCATCCTTGTTCGCACCCGACTTGAGCGAACCTTTGAGGTCCTTCTCAAGCGTCGAAGCGGCGGCGACCGTCTTGCCCTTCACGTCGTCGATCACCTGCGCATAGATATGCGCCGACGAGCGATGCACCGACAGCCTCGGCCGTTCGCCCGCGCTCTTCTTGACGTGGCGGCGAACACGCGCACGGCGGTTCGAGAATTTCTGGTTCAGATTGGCCATCGCCATAATCCTTATTTCTTCTTGCCTTCCTTGCGGAAGATGTACTCGCCCTTGTAGCGCACGCCTTTGCCCTGGTAGGGCTCGGGCTTGCGTGCGGCTCGGATCTCGGCGGCGACCTGTCCGACCGCCTGCTTGTCGATACCCGACACCGACACAAGTTCCTGTTTTGCGCCGCCGACCTTCACATCGACGCCGGCCGGGATCTTCAGCACCACGTCGTGGCTGTAGCCGACCGTCAGCGTGAGCGTGTCCTTGCCCTTCAGCGCCGCCTTGAAACCGACGCCGTGAATCTCGAGGTCGTGCGAGTAGCCGTCCGTGACGCCCTTGACGAGATTTGCGATCTGCGTGCGCGACATGCCCCACTTGGAGCGCGACGGCTTCGTATCCTCGATCATGGCGACAAGGATGCCTTCCGGCACCTTCTCGACCTTCAGGTCTTCGGGCACCGCGAACGAAAGCTCGCCCTTCGGGCCCTTCATCTTGACCGTCTGCCCGGAAACCGTCGCCGTGACACTCGACGGAACCGCCACGGCCTTTTTACCGATGCGCGACATGGCTTGCCAAAACCTTCTCTCTTCTGGCGACCCGCTTAAGGCCGCTTCTCGTATTAGAAGATGTTACAGATGATCTCGCCGCCGACGTTGGCCTCGCGCGCCTTCGCATCCGACATCACGCCCTTGGGCGTGGAAAGGATGGCGACGCCAAGACCGTTCGCAACGGTTGGGATCTCTTTAACCTGCGAGTACACGCGACGGCCGGGCTTGGAGATACGCTCGATTTCGCGGATCGCCGGCTGGCCATTGTAGTACTTGAGCTCGATTTCGAACTGCGGGTGCTCGCCCTTCAGTTCGACGCGGGTGTAACCGCGAATGTAGCCTTCGTCGGTTAGAACATCGAGGACGCGCGCGCGCAGGCTGGACGCCGGCGTCGCCACCTTCGGACGACGGCGAAGCTGCGCATTACGGATACGGGTGAGCATATCGCCCAAGGGATCATTCACTGACATGGATCGCGTTCCCCCTACCAGCTCGACTTGACCATGCCCGGGATGCGCCCCTGGCTCGCCAGCTCACGCAGCTGGTTGCGGCACATCTTGAGCTTGCGGTAGTTGCCGCGCGGGCGGCCCGTGATCTCGCAGCGATTGCGCACGCGAACCTTGGCGCCGTTGCGCGGCATCTCGGCCAGCTTCAGGCGCGCCGCGAAGCGTTCCTCCGGCGTCTTCGCGCGATCCTTCGCGATCAGCTTCAGGCGCTTGCGCTTCGGCGCCTGCTGCTCCGCCATCTTGCGACGGCGGTTGTTCTTCTCGATCGAACTGGTCTTAGCCATCTAGTCTCCTCCAAAGGCCTTTCGGCAACTTCATGATCGAAGCGCTGCCGAGGTCCTCTAGCTGCGGAACGGGAAGTTGAAGCCCTTGAGCAGTTCGCGGGCTTCGTCATCAGTGCGGGCCGACGTGCAAACGATCACATCCATACCCAGAACGTTGTCGACCTTGTCGTAGTCGATCTCGGGGAACACCAGGTGCTCTTTGAGGCCGGTCGCATAGTTGCCGCGCCCGTCGAAGCTCTTGGGGTTCAGGCCGCGGAAGTCCTTCACGCGCGGCAGCGCGATCGTGACGAAGCGGTCGAGGAATTCGTACATGCGGTCGCCGCGCAGCGTAACTTTCGCGCCGATCGCCATGCCTTCTCGCAACTTGTAGGTCGCGATAGCCTTGCGGGCCTTCGTGATCACCGGCTTCTGGCCGGCGATCAGCGCCAGGTCGGCAGCTGCAACGTCGACTTTCTTGCGATCGTTGACGGCGTCGCCCACGCCCATGTTGATGACGACCTTCTCGATCCGAGGGATCTGCATCACGTTCGTGTAGCCGAACTTCTCTTTAAGCGAGCCGCGAACAACGGCCTCATAATGCTTCTTGAGGCGCGGTTTGTAGTCGGCCGGGCGCGGCGCGGCCGGAGCGCGCGGAGCGGCGGCTGCCGCCTTCTTCGCACCCTTCGCCTTGTCGCCCTTGGCGCCAGCGGCCTGCTGTGCGCCGCCCTGCGGCTTGCCGCCCTTTGCGGCTTTGTCTTTGTCAGCCATGGCCTAATTCTTCTCCGGGATCTGCTCGCCCGAGCGCTTCGCGATGCGCACTTTCTTGCCGTCGGCGAGAACCTTGAAGCCGACGCGTGTCGGCTTGCCGTCCTTGGGGTCCTCGATTGCGATATTGGAAATCGCGATCGGGCCTTCCTTCGAAATGATGCCGCCTTCCTGCGCGCCGGTCTGGCGCTGGTGTCGGCGCACCATGTTGATACCGCGCACGAGAGCGCGCGCTTCTTTCGGGCGGATCTCGACGACTTCGCCGCGCTTACCCTTGTCGCGACCGGCGAGCACGATCACGTTGTCGCCCTTTTTGATCTTGAACGCCGACATCACAGCACCTCCGGTGCAAGGCTGACGATCTTCATGTGGTTCTTCGCGCGCAGTTCGCGCGTCACCGGTCCGAAGATGCGGGTGCCGACCGGCTCACCGTTGGCGTTGATGAGCACGGCTGCGTTGCGGTCGAAGCGGATCAGCGAGCCATCGGCGCGACGAATGCCCTTGGCGACGCGGACGATCACCGCCTTCATCACCTGACCCTTCTTCACGCGGCCCTTCGGAATAGCCTCTTTGACCGAAACGACGATCGTATCGCCGACGGTGGCATACTTGCGCTTGGAACCGCCCAGCACTTTGATGCACTGAACGCGGCGCGCGCCCGAATTGTCGGCGACGTCGAGATTGCTCTCCATCTGGATCATCGCGTCGTTCCTTCTCTCTGTTGGCGCACGCTTTCAGGCGTGGCCATCTTGCGGATTGCCCGAGCCGGTCGCGGGGTCTTGGACCGCAAAGGGTCCAACGCTCCGTCGCCGTCGAGGGCGGGTCTCAATCGCCGAATGAAGCGAACCAAAACGAAAAGGGCGTCAGCCCTTCGCTTCGGCAAGCGCCACCCAACGTTTGTTCTTGGAGATCGGCCGGGTCTCTTCGATCGTGACCTGGTCGCCCACCTTGAACGTGTTCTTCTCGTCATGCGCATGGTACTTTTTGGTACGGCGCACGGTCTTCTTCAAAAGCGGATGCGTGTAGCGGCGTTCGACCTGGACGACAACAGTTTTGTCGTTCTTGTCGGACACCACGACGCCCTGCAGCACGCGCTTCGGCATTGTTCTCGTTCTCCCTTAAGCGCCTTTTTTGATGCTGCCGCCGCGCCGCACGCGAGCCGCCGTCTTCACCCGCGCAATGTCCCGGCGAACAATCCGGATGCGCGCAGTGTTCTCAAGCTGCCCGGACGCACGCTGAAAGCGCAGATTGAACTGCTCCTTCTTGAGCTTCACGAGCTGGTCGTCGAGCTGATCGAGCGACAAATCGCCAAAGTCGCTGGCCATGACTAAGATCCTCTAACTCTCGTTCCTTTGCCGCGCTGCGCTATTCCAGACGCATCACGACGCGTGTCTTGATCGGCAGCTTGGCCGCGCCCAGAAGCAACGCTTCTTTCGCGATCTGCTGGTTGATGCCGCCAAGCTCGAAAATGATGCGGCCGGGCTTTACGCGCGCGACCCAAAGTTCAGGCGATCCCTTGCCCGAGCCCATGCGCACTTCGGCCGGCTTCTTCGACACCGGCACGTCCGGGAACACACGCGTCCACATACGGCCCGCGCGCTTCGTGTGACGCGCGATCGCGCGGCGCGCGGCTTCGATCTGGCGCGCCGTCAAGCGCTCCGGCTCCATGGCCTTCAGACCGACCTCGCCATAGGCGAGATAGGTGCCGCCCTTGGCGGCGCCATGGATGCGTCCCTTGAACGCTTTGCGGAACTTGGTCCGTTTTGGTTGCAGCATCTTCTTCTAAGCCTCGAGTTCCTTATGCGTCGCCTTCGGTCGGCGCCGGCGCGCTTGCGGCACCCGACCCGGCGCCAGCACCACCACCACCGCCCGCTCCGCCACCGCGCCCGCCACGGCCGCCACGGCCCGGACGGCGATTGCCGCGGTCGCCACGGTCGTCGTCGCGGCGAACGCGCGGACCGCCGCTCTCCTGCAGCTCAGCGGCCTTCTTCTCTGCCGCCATCGGATCGTGCTCCATGATCTCGCCCTTGAAGATCCAGACCTTGATGCCGATGATGCCGTAGGCAGTAACCGCACGGCCGTAGCCGAAGTCGATGTCGGCGCGCAGCGTATGCAGGGGCACGCGACCTTCGCGATACCATTCCGTGCGCGCGATTTCCGCGCCGCCCAGCCGGCCCGCGACGTTGATACGGATGCCGACTGCGCCAAGACGAAGAGCCGACTGCACCGAACGCTTCATCGCACGGCGGAAGGCCACGCGGCGTTCCAGCTGCTGCGCGATCGATTCAGCGATCAGCGAAGCATCGATTTCCGGCTTGCGGATCTCGACGATGTTCAGATGCACTTCCGAAGCCGTCAGCCGCGCCAGTTCCTGGCGCAACTTCTCGATCTTTTCGCCCTTCTTGCCGATCAGGATGCCCGGGCGCGCCGTGTGAACGGTCACGCGGCACTTCTTGTGCGGACGCTCGATCACGACCTTCGAAATGCCGGCCTCGCGCTGGTCCTTCATGATGTGGGCCCGGATCGCGCGATCCTCATGCAGCAGCTTGCCGTACTCGCCACGCGCGGCGAACCAGCGGCTGTCCCAAGTACGGTTGATGCCGACGCGCAGGCCGACGGGATTGACCTTCTGACCCATCCTCAGGCCTCCTTAGACTTCGCAGCGGCGGCCTTGGCCTTGCCGGCGGATTTCTTGCTCTTCTTCTCCGCCTTCTCTTCCTCGACCTGGCGGACGACGACGGTGAGCTGCGAGAACGGCTTCAGGATCGGCGCGCCGCGGCCGCGACCGCGCGCGTGGAAACGTTTGATGACCAGGTTTTTGCCAACGTAGGCCTCGGAAACGACCAGCTCGTTGACATCGAGGTTGTGGTTGTTTTCCGCGTTCGCGACCGCACTCATCACGCATTTGCGCACGTCGCCTGCGATGCGCTTGCGGCTGAATTCGAGTTCGGCCAACGCCTGGTCGACCTTCTTGCCGCGGATCAAGCCAGCGACGAGGTTCAGCTTTTGCGGCGAGATACGCAGGCTCTTTGCGACCGCCTGCGCCTCGTTTGCCGGCAACCGGCGCGGAGTTTCTGGCTTGCCCATTATCTCTTCACCGATTTCTTGTCGCCGCCGTGCCCGTGGAAGATGCGGGTGGGCGCGAATTCCCCGAACTTGTGGCCGATCATGTCCTCGGTCACGGCAACCGGGATGTGCTTCTGCCCGTTGTGGACGCCGAACGTCAGACCAACGAACTGCGGCAGGATCGTCGAGCGCCGGCTCCACGTCTTGATGACGTCGTTGCGGCCCGACGAACGCACCTTGTCCGCCTTCTTCAGGAGGTAGCCGTCGATAAACGGACCTTTCCAGACTGAGCGTGTCACGAAATGCTTCTCCTAAAATCCGTCAGCCTACTTCGCCTTCTGGCGCGGGCGAACGATGAACTTCGTCGTGGTCTTGTTCTTGCGCGTCTTGAAGCCCTTGGTTGGCTTGCCCCAGGGCGTCGCCCAGTGCTTGCCGCCCTTGGTACGACCGCCGTTGGGGTGGTCGACCGGGTTCATCGAGATCGAACGGTTGTGCGGACGACGGCCCTTCCAGCGCGTACGCCCGGCCTTGCCGATCACGGCGTTCATGTGGTCGGGGTTCGAAACCGCGCCGACGGTCGCCATGCAATCTGCCGGCACCTTGCGCGTCTCGCCCGAATTGAGCTTCAGCACCGCCCAGCCGGCGTCGCGGCCGACGAGCTGAACGAACGAACCGGCAGACCGCGCCATCTGGCCGCCCTTGCCCTGCTTCATCTCGACGTTGTGCACGATCGTGCCGACCGGCATTGATGACAGCGGCATCGCGTTGCCGGGCTTCACGTCAACCTTCGCACCCGAGACGACCGTATCGCCCACGCCCAGACGCTGCGGCGCCAGGATGTAGGACAACGTGCCGTCCTGATACTTGATGAGCGCGATAAACGCCGTGCGGTTCGGATCGTACTCCAGCCGCTCGACCGTCGCAGGCGCGTCGAACTTGCGCCGCTTGAAGTCGACGAGACGATAGCTCTGCTTGTGACCGCCGCCGATAAAGCGCGACGTCGTGCGCCCATGGGCGTTACGACCGCCGGACTTGTTCTTGCCCTCGACGAGCGCCTTGATGGGCCCGCCCTTCCACAGCGTCGACTTGTCCACCTGTACCAGGTGGCGTCGGCCGGCCGATGTCGGGCTGAAAGTCTTGAGCGCCATTTCCTATGCTCCTACAGACCGGTCGTCACGTCGATGGAATGACCATCTTCCAACGTGATGACGGCCCTCTTGGTATCGCTCAGCAAGGCCGTGATGCCGCGGAACGTTCTCTTCTTACCCTTGCGCACGATCGTGTTCACGGCCTTCACCTTGACCTTGAACAGGCTCTCGATCGCGCTCTTGATCTCCGTCTTCGTCGCGTCCCGGTTGACCTTGAAGATCACCTGGTTGGCTTCGGACACGCTCGTCGCTTTCTCGGTGATGACCGGCGCGACGATGACGTCATAGACGCTGCGTTTGCTCATTTGAACCGCGCCTCCAGCGCTTCAATGGCAGCCTTCGTCAGCACGAGCTTCCGACGGCGCAGGATATCGTAAACGTTGATGCCCTGGACGGGCAGCACGTCGATGTTCGGAATGTTGCGGGCCGCGCGCGCAAACGACACATCGATTTCCGCACCATCGATGATGAGCGCGTTATCGAGCGACAGCTTCT